>JALYGD010000118.1 GCA_030777265.1 Actinomycetota bacterium
GCGATGCAGCATTTCCGGCTCGCGCTGTTCATGGATCTGGCGGACGTGGCCGGGAACGCCGCCCACGGCGTGCACGTCGCCTCGACGGGCGGCACGTGGATGGCGCTGGTGTACGGCTTCGGTGGGCTTCGCGACTTTGACGGTCAGATCTCCTTCGACCCGTACCTCCCCAGGGGCTGGCCGCGGCTTCGCTTTCCCCTGACCATCCGCGGTCAGCGGCTGTGCGTCGATGTCGAGCGTGAGCGCCTCACCCTCGAGTTGCAGCAAGGTTCAGGCCTGAAGGTGAGCGTCCGAGGCGATCCCGTCGAGCTGGCGCCTGGGCAGCGGATCAGCGTCGAGCTGGGAAGGCGCGATGAGAGAGCTTGAGCGCTTCGACGCGGTGCTGTTCGATCTGGACGGAGTGATCACGAGCACGGCGGAGCAGCATTTCTCGGCCTGGAAGCAGACGTTCGACGACTTCTTGCACCGTCGTGCCGAGCACTTCGATGAACGGTTCGAGCCATTCCAGCGGGACGACTACAACCGTTACGTCGACGGGGTGCCACGCTACGACGGCGTACGCAACTTCCTCGCAGCCCGAGGCGTCGACTTGGAAGAGGGCGGACCCCACGCTCCACCCGAAGAGGACACGGTACACGGACTCGGCAACCGCAAGAACGACCGCGTCAATCAGATCATCCGCGAACAAGGCGTCGAGCCGTACGAGGGCTCGGTTGCGCTGCTGCATGAATTGCGCCGGCGAGGCGTCAAGACCGCAATCGTCTCCTCCAGCCGCAACGCCCTGACGGTGCTCCAAGCGGCAGGCATCGCGCACCTGTTCGATGCTCGGGTCGACGGTGAGGTGGCGGCAGAGTTGGGGTTGCCCGGCAAGCCCGCCCCAGACACGTTCCTGGCGGCGGCCCAGCGCCTATCGGTACCGCCTGAACGTGCCGTGGTCGTCGAGGACGCACTGTCCGGTGTCGAAGCGGGACGTGATGGAGGCTTCGGCCTGGTAATCGGCGTCGACCGCGTCGGCCAAGCACAGGCCCTGCGCGGCCACGGCGCGGATTTGGTCGTCTCCGACCTCGCCGAGTTGGTCGAGTGATCGCACCTGCCCGAGCGAGAAGAACGACGCGGCAGACATGCTGCCGCCAAACAGCTTCTGCGCGACGAGCGCAGCGCGCAGCAGTTCGAGCACGAACGGCACGAAAACACGTGCAGCCGGCTGCCACCGTCGTGAACCACTGAGGCGACTCAGAGTCCAGCACCGTCGACGAGCCGCCAGCCGAGCGAGTACCAGCGGCGCCTGCTGGAGAAGCAGAAGCTGCGGGGCCATGGGCCCCTCCTCGTCGGCAGACAACGCGTGTATCGGCCCGGGTACCTCGTCGGACCCGGGCAAATGATCTGGATCTCCAGCAGGTGGCGAAGATTCCTGGCTACCTCGAGCGCGACGTGGACAATCAAGTTTGCAGCGGGTGGGAGCTTGACGATTGCGAGCGAACATGAAAGCTTTCGGTTCGCTGGTTGGGATTCGTTCTAGAGAGCCACTCCAGGGCCAGTTGCGACGCCACCTCTTCATTTTCACCCTGCTGGCGCTGCTTCTCCCCGGCTGCATAGTTGTCCGCGTTGAGCCGAGGCAGGATGTCGCACCGGGCCCATACCCGGGCCACAAGCCACCGACGGCAAACCCGCTGCCGCTGTCGGAGGAGTCGGACCGCAGTCTTGTCGGAGGCCTTGGATGGGCGCTTTTGAGTCACCAGGTAGCGCGAGCGGAGCTCGAGGTTGACCATGCTGCGGACGTACAGCTGTCAGGCGAGGCATTGGCGTCGTTGGAGGGCGCCTTACGTGAGAATGGCGGGAAGGCGTCAGTGGAGACGGTGAGGGAAGGCGGGCTTCCTCGCCGAGAGGTGTATTCAGCCGAGGACCTCCGCTCGCTCGCCGACGACCACCGCGATACGCAGTCCGGCCAGGGCAAGGTCTCGGTGTACGTGCTCGTGCTACCAGGGCGGTTCGAGGTCCGAGGCGTCCCCGGCGTCGCCTTCGCCGCTACCGCCTTCGCGCTTTTTCCTGACGTGGTCGTCGCTCAGCTCCCGCCAGCTGCGAACGTCGCCGCATTCCAAACGACGCTCGCCATCCACGAACTCGGGCACCTCTTCGGCCTCGTGAACCTGACGGGCGTTGGCGGCTTCCACGAGGACGAGAAGCACCCTGG
>JALYGD010000119.1 GCA_030777265.1 Actinomycetota bacterium
AGGTAGGCCTCGTCGACGACCTGCTGGGCCACGTCCTGCGACTCGAACAGGATCAAGCCCAGGCCGACGCGCCCGTCGGTCGTCCACGTGCCACGGGTGAACCCCGGAAGTTGCCTCAGCGACTGGACGATGTAGTCGATCTCCTCGTCCGCCTTCGCCTCCCAACCATCCTTCATCTCCACCTCAAATACCACTGCGTGCATTGTCCGCTCCTCATCCTGGGGTCCCTCGCCGTAGATTGATCGCCATGGTCAAGGGTCCGCTGTACGTGTCGAAGACAGCGTCCACGAACGCAATGTCACCTGCCTGTCACTTGCGGACAGCAACGCCGCGTGTGGTCGTCCGCGTGATCGGCCCCGTCGAGCTCGTCGTCGACGACAACGTGGTCGGCTTGCGCAGTTCACGCACCCGCCGACTGGTCGCCATGCTGGTGCTGTACCGCGACCGCCCCGTCAGCGCTGACCGCCTCATCGACGCCATTTGGCGAGAGCACCTGCCTTCCGATCCCGGTGCCGCGCTCCAGAGCCAGCTGTCACGACTCCGGTCGTCATTGGGGGCGGCGTCGAGCGCCATCGAGACCATTTCGGGCGGCTATCGCCTCCGCAGCGATGTCGTCAGCGTCGACATCGCGGCGTTCGAGGCGCTTCTGGCCTCGGCACGGGACGAGGAGCGAAGCGCAGCGGAACGCGCAGCCCTGTTGGACCGGGCCGTTGCTCTGGTGCGTGGCCCCGCCTTCGAGGACCTCGAGGTCGACTACGCCTACATCGAGGCCCGGCGCATCGAGGAGCTGGCCGCTGCCGCCCGAGTCACGGGGACGGCGTTGAGTGTCGAAGCGACAGCGACGGCCAAGCTCCCCGCCCGGCCGGTACCCGCACCCGTCGTCGATTTGATCGGCCGTCATGAAGACCTCCAGGCCATCACATCGCTCCTCGCCTCCGGCCGCGTCATCACCCTCACCGGGCCGGGGGGCGTAGGTAAGACGACACTCGCCTTGGCGGCCGTTCAGCGTCACTGCGTAGAGGTCAAGTCGACGAACGCGTTCGTGGATCTCGCCCCCGTCGCGACGTCGCGAGAGGTCCTAGACGTCTTCTCCAGGGCGCTCGGCGTCGAGCGGCCGGGTGACCAGCCGTGGATAGAGCGGCTGTCCGAGGCCATTCGCGGCCACGACCTCGTGGTGGTGGTGGACAACGCCGAGCACGTGGTCGAAGCCGCCGCGCCGATCGTCGCGGAACTTGTCGCCCGGACCGACGTCGTCGTGCTCACGACGAGCCGAGTCCCCCTTCACGTTCCCGGTGAGCAGTTGTGGGTCGTCGAGCCGCTCGATCCAGAAGGGGCAGCGCAGGACCTTTTCCGCCAGCGGGCCGAAGCGGTACGATCGACGAGGGCGACTGCGCGCGACGACGAGGAGTCGGTTCTAGAGATCTGCCGGGCAGTCGGCGGACTCCCCCTCGGCATCGAGCTGGCGGCGGGCACAGCTCCGCTGGCGCACCGCGGCGGAGGTGGCCGCATCGCTCGATTGGCCCCTCCGGGCGCTCGCGCCTCTGTGCTCGGCTCGCAGCCGTCAGCCTGACCTGCGCTCGGTGATCCACCGTTCGTACCGCCTCCTCGATGAACGGGAGCAGTGGTTCCTCGACCATCTCGGGGTGTTCGCTGGCGGGTTCACCGCAGCGGCCGCCGCGTCGGTGTGCGATGGCGATAGGGCCGTCGACGAAGGCGCGGTGCGCGCGACGATCGGGTCCCTCGTGCAGCATTCGCTCGTCCACGCGGCACCGGCGGCCGCGGGGTCGCGGTACACGTTGCTCCACCCCATCCGTCACTTTGCCCTTGAGCAGCTCGAAGCGCGCGTTCGCGCTGGTCCCGCTCGCGACCGCCACGCCGTGGCCATGCTCCGTCTTGTCGAGGAGGCGAGCCGGGAGGTCTGGGGACCTGAGGAGCCGTCGTGGGTGAGGCGTGTCGACGACGAACGCGCCGACATCTGTGCCGCCCACCACCATCTTGTCTCGAGGGGCGAAACGGAGCCCGCAGTCCGGCTGGCCACCGCGGCTTATTGGGTCGCCTGGCCACGTGCTTGGAGCGATCTGCGCGGGTTGATTGGCGCGACGACGGTCGAGGACCTCCACGCGGCGCCCGACGTCATCGCTCCTGCGTTGGGCGCCCGCGCCGACCTCTTCTTGCACGCGGGCGAGCTGGAGATGGCCGTGCACTTTGCTGACCGGGCGGTGGGGGCGGCCGGCAACCGGAGGGAGCTGTCCTGCTTCGGTGAGGCCGTCCTCGCCGACGTCGCGCTGTTCGGCGGGCGAACCGATGAGGCGGTCTCGCAGTGGCGAACGGCGCGCGAAGGACTCGGGGCTGGCAGTCCGGTGCCAGAACCGTGGGCGACGGCGGCGATGGCGCTCGCGCTGGCCTACGGCGGGCGGGTCGAGGACGCCGTTCGCATGGCCGCCGATGCAATCAGGAGCGCCGACGTCCTGGGGTGTGCAACCGTCCGCGCCTTCGCCCACTACGCCGCTGGCGAGGCCGCAGCCGGGCACGACGCGGGCGAGGCCCGGCGGTTTCTAGCCAATGCGATAGCGATCGCGACGAGCGCATCGGGGACACTAGTTGCCAACCTGGCGCGACTGTCGCTTGCGACCTGCCTCGCCCGGAGCGGCCATCCCACGAGGGCCCTCAGCTACTACCCGGTTCTGCTGCAGGAGTGGCGCCGGAGCGGCCACTGGGCTCAGCAGTGGGTCGCTCTCCGGACGCTCGTGCCGATCCTCGTGTCAGCCGGGGCAGTCCACGCGGCCGGCACGATCCTCGGTGGGCTGCGCAAGCACGGCCAGGCCGATGCGTGGGGGGCCGACGCCGACGAGCTGCAGGCTGCCGACGCTGCGATGGAAGCCACTCTCGGGGAGGCGTACGACGGCGCGCTCGCCCGCGGGTTCGCGTTGACACCGGTCGACCTGGTCCTTTTCGCTGAGCGAGCGTCCGGCGAGGTCCCGGCGGTGGAGCGTCTCACTCGTGACGCCGAACCTTCTATGGGCAGACGTTCATAAGCGAGGCACGATCCGTCTGCGGCGCCCCGCCACTCCTGTAGTCCTGACAGTTCAAGGCGATCGTTGCGATGAGTCCAAAGTGGAACTGCTCGGCGCTCAGCGCTACCGCGCCGTGCCGTTTGCGACCGCAAGACTTCGGCACAAGCGGCCGCACCCGGTAACGCTCGGGTAGCCTGCGACCACGACGGTGTGTCCTTCGGTTCCCGGTCCATTCGGGGCCGGGCTGACCGAAGGAGGCCATTATGTCCACGATTACCTCCACCGATGTCGTCCTGGCTGAGGATCCCGCCGAGCGGGTCGAAGCGATGGCCGTAGGAGGATTCTTGGCCGGATACGCCGGCGCCACCCGGACCAGCTACGCCACCGACTTGCGCATCTTCGCCGCCTGGTGCCGCCAAGCCGACCTCCGCCTGCTCACGGTCAGGCGGTCCCACCTCGAGCTGTTCGGGCGGTGGATGGAACTCGGTGGGCCATGCGGCCACCAACACCAAGGTCAGACCGCCGACGAGATCATTAAGACCTAAGACCGCCATCTCCGCAGATGGTCGCCGGGGGTGACGCTGCGCACGCGCCTGCCCTGACAGCGATGAAGGGTCGCTGGAAGCGACCGATCTAAGGGATCAGGCGCGGTGTCAAACGGGACTTCGCCGAACTCTCTGAAGACGGCCGTGCCGTAGTCACCGATCCTCGTGAGCAGGGCTCGGCATAGCCTCGATTCGGCGTTCTGGCCGACCGCTCGGTCGCCAACAGAACGCGCCACGCAAGAAATGCACTGCCGTTCTTCGCGCTTTTCCGACGGCGTCGGCGACGAGATTCGGTGCTGCCGGTAGGCGGTGGCGGACGTGGCCGGGCCGCGGGGTCGCGTGTCCCCTCTGAGATGGGCGACGGCGTCGCGTCCTTCGCCGGGTCCACTCGCCCATCTGTCCCGCGGCAACCCGTCGCCTCAGCTAGGGCAGCGTGGCGTACACCTCGGCGACGGCGTCGGTCACCTCGTCGGCAAGGGGCGCGAACGGCACGACCTCTAACCTTCGTCTCGCCCCACTACCCACGTGCCTCCACGTCCCCACCACGCGGCCGTCGATCACCACCACCGGGCGGAACATGCCGTTGGCGCCGGGAACGAGAAGGCTGGCGAATTCGGCGGCTACTACAGCCGTCCGGTCCTCGTAGCCGAGGATGAACTCGTCGAACCCGGGGAGCAGGAAGACACCTGCGGCGGCGGCGCGACAGGCTTCGAGCAGCTCCGGCGTCTCGGGGTGCATGAAGTGCTCCCCGCCTTCGACCTCGACCCGAGCCAGCCGGGGCTTCGCCAGCGCCAAACCGGAGCGGGCGTCGGCGGCCACGAGTTTGGTCCAGCGCATGAAGTCCTTCAGGCTCGCCGGGCCGTGGCTGGCGAAATAGCGCCATGCCAGCTCGCCGAGCGCCTGGTTGCGCCCGGGGTGGCGGGAATCGGTGATCCACTCCTCGACGAGGACGACCAGTTGCTCGCGGTCGCGCACGGGCCCGAAGCACAACAATCCGGTCTGGGCGAGGTGCCAGAGCATGTGGTACCCGCGCTGGCCGGCGGTGGAGAGACCGTCCGCGTCCCATACGGAGAAGAGCTCCGCCCGCGACAGGCGGCGCCCGCCGGCCAGGGCCTCCCCGGCGATGTGGCGTGCCCGCTCGAGAGCACCGGCGTCGAGGCTCAGCTGGCGCCGCCGGGACGCGGCAGCCGACAGTACGCGCGGCGTCATGAGCTCAAGCATCCACCGGAGATCCTCGGCCGCCACGAAGTGAAGCGTCCCCCGCATGGGCCACGACCGGACGACTTCTCCTGCGTCGAGGGCCGCCTCCACGCCGGCCCGGCTGCGGTCGGTCGTGCGCAGCGCGACCGAGGTGAGGGCACCGTGGTAGTCCTGGGCCTGGACGGCGGTAAGCCACCGGACGGCTTCGGCGGCGCTCGTGAAGCCCGGGTCGGCCAGGCGCTGGGCCACCAGCCGCAGGACGGCCACCTCGTGCAGCGTGATGGCGTCCACGGCCACGCTTCAGGCGAGACGCTCGAGCAACCAGCGGGGACCGGCGCGCTCACCGCGTGCTGGTCCTTCAGCTCCTTCACCGCGGCTGCGGCGTCGTTGCCCGCGAGCAGCGTGGAGTTGTTCCAGTGCAGGTCGTCCTGCGTGAGGGTGCTCGACACCACGTACTTGGCGATGTTGTTCATCGTCGTGGCGAACGGGTCGCTGCCGTCGTCGCGGTCGGGCCAGGCGGCGGCCATCGTCTGCCGTGCGACGACCGAAGAGCAGCGCCTGCATCTCCTGCACGGCCTCATCGATGAAGCCGCCCATGGCCTCTGGGTCGAAGTAGGGCATGGACCAGCCGCCGCGGAACAAGCCGCCGTCGGTGTCCTCCTCGGGCCCGCCCGGCACCTGGACGACGCCGTCGAGGCTCATGAACTGCGAGATGACGAGGCGCATCAAACCTGCACCTCCCCGCCGTCGACATTCACCATCCACGACGTGCCGAAGCGGTCGGTGCACATGCCGAAACGGGGCGACCAGAAGGTCTCGCCCAGCGCCATCGTGATCTCCCCGCCCTCGGAGAGCGCCTCGAAGATCCGGGTCGCCTCGTCGGGGTCGGCGAGCGTCAGGTTGACGGCCATGCCCTTCATGCCGGCACCGTCGCCGGTCGGGTCGTCTGAGGCCATGAGCACGTCGCCGGCACCGAAGGTGAGCGCGGCGTGGATGGCCAGGTCGGGGTTCCGGGGTCCCGGCGGCGGCTCTGCGCCCTCGGGCATGTCCGCGACGGTTATCACGTCGAGGTGACCGCCGAGGACCTCGTGGTAGCGGGTCATGGCCTGGCGGCACGTGCCGGTGAAGAACAGATACGGGTGAAGAGACATGGCGTGTGCTCCATCTCCGAGGGATGTGGTCATGGGTGCAGACGGAGCGAACGACAGGAAGTCATCGGTCCGCGTACACGAATCGCCCAAAGCCGCCAGCGGGCAGCCGCACAGACCCGGCTACTTGGCCGGCCTACCTTTGGCCCTGGGGATGTCTCCTAGGGAGGGACAGCGAGCCGGCACCGCCCCTCGAGGGGGGACGCCGGTGTCCGATGA
>JALYGD010000120.1 GCA_030777265.1 Actinomycetota bacterium
CTGCGGACTCCGCATCGATGGTGTCGGACTTGCCCTTGTTGCGGCGGGTGCGTCGGTCGGCGCGGTCCACCTCGACCACAACCAATTGACCGCCGGAACCGGAGACGGCCGATGCCGCGATGAGCACCACCCGCCGGTTGCCGAACCTGCCGCCGAGCGCTTCGACCCGAAGGAGAAGATGCGTGACGGCCGGTCCGCCTCGGCACCGAGCCCGATCTGGGGGGCGTCCACCTTGCCGACCACCTCACCGTGCACATCGGCGATGCGTCGGTGCGCGTACACGGGGGCTTCGCCTCACTGGCCGTGGCCGCCGTCCTGGCGCTGGCCGGCACCCTGGTGCACTGGACACTTGGCCCCATCCACTGGGCACTGGTCGCCATGTTCGGCCTCGAGTGACATCACCCTGCCTGCCTGGGGGCTCGCGTGCCTGGCCACCAACTCGGTGCTCTTGAAACGCATCCAGGAGCGAACCTGATTGCATTGGGCGCCACGCTTCTTTTCCCGCACCCTTAGCGATTGCGAGGCCTCTTTTGCCTGCTGAACAGGAGGGCTCGAGCATGGGGGCTGCTATCCCATGACCATCGCTTGGGCATGGCTACTCGTGGTAGGCGCGGTGGTGGGCGTGCTCTCCGGCGTCTTTGGTGTTGGAGGGTCGTCGGTTGCCACCCCGCTGTTGGGCCTGCTGGGCGTGGCCGGCGTTCAGGCGGTTGCCTCTCCGCTTCCCGCCACCATTCCGGTCGCCGTCAGTGCTGGTGTCGCCTACGCACGTTCAGGCGAGGTGCGTTGGAGGATCGCGGGGCTGTCGCTGCTGGGGGCTGCGCCGTTCGGCGTCCTGGGAGCGCTGCTGGCACGCGTGGTCGGCGGCCCTGCCCTGCTAGTGGCTTCAGGGATCGTGGTGGTGGTCGTGGGAGCCCGGCTCATACGTCCGATTTCGGAGGACACACGCGCGGCTGGAGTTCAGCGGCGTGAGAGTTGGCCGCGCCTGGTGGGGTTGACCACGATTGTGGGTCTGCTCACGGGACTGTTGGCCAATGGGGGCGGCTTCCTACTGGTCCCCCTGTACCTGCTGGTGTTCGGACTAAAAATGCGGTCAGCTGCAGGCACGAGCCTGGCCGTGATCGCTGGACTGTCGGTGCCGACCGTCATCGCCCACTGGGTGGTCGGTAACATCGACTGGCGAATTGGGCTGTTGTTCGCGCTCGGAGCCGTGCCGGGGGCCTACATCGGCTCCCATGTCGCACACAAGGTCGCGCAGCGATGGACGCGCCAGGCGTTCGGATGGCTGCTCGTCCTGTTCGGCGTCTACTTCACACTGCGAGAGCTGCTGGCATGACCCGGCCGATGCAGCGGACTGTCCCTATGAATTGCGGGTAATTGAGCAGGCTTGGGGTCGAGTGAGGCCTCTACCTCTCGTAACCTTCGTGCCTCGGCGGGCTACCCTTACGTCAAGGTAGGTTGAGCCCGTATACTCGGGCAGGCAACGCCGCCAGTGGGGGAGCAGATGACGTCGGAGGACAGCTACCAGATCGGCGAGGTTGCCAGTCGTGTCGGTCTGTCACTGCGAACCGTGCGCTACTACGAGGAAGTGGAGCTGATCGAGCCTTCGGCGCGCACGCCTGGCGGCTTCCGACTGTATACGCAGGACGCCATCGCCCGCCTCGACCTCGTCAAGCAGATGAAGCCGCTGGGGTTCTCGCTGGACGAGATGCGTGACCTGCTCGAGGTGCGTGACCAGCTGCAGTCGGGGGAGGTGACGGGCGAGGAGCGTGCCCGCGCGGTGGGACGGCTTGCGATGTACGCGGCGACCGCAGCTGCACAGTCCGAGAGGCTGCGCGAGCAGCTCGAGACTGCCGAGGCTTTTGTCGAAGGGCTGCGGAGCGAGACCGAAACCTACACCACGCCGTCGCGTCGTCGCCGTTGACTGACACGCCTCGATGACCTTCCCCGTCGCCGATGAGGCTGCCCGCCGCCGTACGTTCGCGATCATTTCCCACCCAGACGCGGGCAAGACCACCCTGACCGAGAAGTTCCTGCTCTACGCCGGTGCCATCGGCGAGGCAGGTGCCGTGCGCTCTCGGAAGGTGCAGCGGGCAGCCACCTCGGATTGGATGGAGCTGGAGCGGCAGCGAGGGATCTCGATCAGCTCGGCGGTCGTCCGTTTCGAGCACCGCGGCACCATCCTCAACCTGCTCGACACACCAGGCCACCGCGACTTCTCCGAGGACACCTACCGGGTTCTGTCTGCGGTCGACGCGGCCGTGATGGTCCTCGACGCTGCCAAGGGGGTGGAGGACCAGACCCGCAAGCTGTTCGAAGTGTGCCGCCGGCGGGGGACGCCGTTGCTGAGCTTCGTCAACAAGATGGACCGCCCCGCACCCGACCCGCTGGCCGTCCTGGACCACATCGAACGCGAGATCGGCCTCACCCCCCAACCGGTGACGTGGCCGGTCGCCACCGGAGGGGAGTTCAGCGGCGTCATCGACCGCCGTGACGGCAGCTTCCACCGCTTCACCCGCACCGCCCACGGCTCGAAGGCCGCTCCCGAGCAGGTCAGCGGCTGGTCGCACGACAACGAGGATGGCACGGTCGGCGAGCAGCTGGCCCTGCTCGACGCGGTCGGGGCCGACCTCGACACCAAGAGCTTTCTCGCCGGGGAGGCCACCCCGCTGTTCTTCGGCTCGGCGCTGTCCAACTTCGGGGTACGCCTGCTCCTCGACGCGCTCGTCGACCTCGCGCCCGCCCCACGTGCCAGGCAGGACCAGGACGGGACACCGCGGCCAATCGCGGACAACTTCTCCGCTTACGTGTTCAAGGTCCAAGCCAACATGGATCCCAACCACCGCGACCGCATCGCCTTTCTGCGCGTCTGCTCAGGCCGCTTCCTGCGCGGTGCGACCGCCACCTGTGCCCGCACCGGTCGACCCTTCGCGATGAAGTACGCCCACCAACTGTTCGGGCAGGACCGCCACACCCTCGACGTCGCCTACCCGGGGGACGTCCTGGGCCTGGTCAACGCCACCGATCTGCGGGCCGGCGACACCCTTTATGTGGGGCAACCCGTCACCTATCCCGCGCCTCCCACCTTCGCCCCCGAACACTTCCGCCACATCCACCCCACCGACCGCTCACGCTGGAAGCAGTTCCGCCGGGGCCTGGCCCAACTCGACCAGGAAGGGGTCGTCCAGGTTCTCCGCGACCCCCACGTCGGGGACCAGCAGCCGCTGCTGGCAGCGGTCGGAGCGCTGCAGTTCGACGTAGCGGCCTGGCGGCTGCGACACGAGTTCGGCGCTCCAGCCCGGCTCGAGCCGGCTCCCTACGAGGTCGCCCGTCGCACCGACCGGCAGGGCGCATTGACCCTGGGAGGCAGCCGCGCGGCCGACGTGTTCGTCCGTGCCGACGGCACACCACTGGCGCTGTTCCGCAACCGCTTCGC
>JALYGD010000121.1 GCA_030777265.1 Actinomycetota bacterium
ACCACGTCGGCGTGCGCCCGCATGGACTCGAACGACGTCGCCTCCAAGAGGGCCGGCCACTGCGACTCCTCTACCGCAATCCCGATGGCCGACGCCAGCCGCCGGAGTTGACCTTCGGGGTCGCATCGGAGGTCGGCGTAATGGAAGAGCTCGACCTTGGGCTGGTGCCGGCGCGCCCACACGGTCCGGAGGTGGTGCACGATGAAGCTGAGCCGGGATCCGATGCGCTCGACGGGGGCGTCGTCGTCGAGCCACTGGAGGAAAGCCTCCTGCGGATCCTCGGGGTACGGAGGCCTGACCGGGGGGCCTTCTTCGAGGCCGGCCTGCTCCTTGAGGCGCCGCAGAGCGTCGACGTCCATGTTGCGGAAGTGGTCTGCCGACGAGAACGCCACGTCACGCGGATCGCGCCCCACGCAGACGTAGGTGGCGAGGTCGCTGAGCGGGAGTCCGTCGAGCGGTGTGTGCGTCTTGATCACGCGCCGGTGGCGCTGGGCTACGAAGTGCGCCCGCACGTCGCTCGCCTGGGCCACCGTCTGGTCGAGCCACGGAGCGAGCACGCTGAGCGGCTCGGGAAGCACCGGTCCGTGCACGAGCACGAGGCAGCACATCTGCATCCACGTCGTGCCGCACTTCGGCGGCGTCGTCACGACGATGTCGCCCGCCCGGTGCTCGAACCCGTCCCAGCGCGCGCTGTCGCAGATGTAGGACTCGTAGCGCCGCAACATCATCCGACCGACGCGGCGGCCCTGCCGTGGTGGGTCCATCGGGTGAGCCCGCATTCGACGGCCTCGCACAGAGCCGCCTCCGCCTCACCTTCGGCGCCAACCGCTGCACGAACAAGGTCCAGGATGACCTCGCGTTGATCAACCTCCGCGCTCGGAACCTCCACAAGACCAGTTTGTCCCAGCACGGCGATACCGCCTGTCGATTTGCCCGATCTCCCCGGTCGCGAGCGGCGCGCTGGAGTGCCCATAACGAGGGTTCGTGGCACTGATGCCCGGAGAGAACGCGCGCACGAACTCTTCGCCGCCGGCGCCGCGAGGCGAAGGAGAACGGCGCGCCTGGAGCGGGGGCGGCGGGCGGTCATGAAGCCTGCGCCTGGTCGTTACTGGGCGCGAGGTAGGTGCCGAAGTCGGGCGGCTTGAGCCACCTGCCCATCGGAGCGGTGACCTTGGCCCGTCCAGACCCCTACATCCTCGTGATGGACCACAATTGGATGCGGTGGAGCACGGCCGGGCAGCGCCGCCGGGGCGGAGATCGACGCTTGCCGCTCGCGTCGTCGGACGAGACCCGGAGCTGGGCGCCCTTCGTGCGGCACTGGCGGCGGCGAGAGAGCGCCAGGGGAGGGTGAGCTTCCTAGTCGGAGAAGCGGGCATCGGCAAGTCCCGGCTCGCACGGCTGACCGCCGCTCACGCAGAACGAAGCAGGATGGCGGTGCTGACGGGGCGAGCGGTGCGAACGGCCACGCCGGTCGCCTACCGACCCCTCGCCGAGGCTCTGTGCTCCATCGTTCGCGTGGGTGGTGTGCCGGACGCACCGGCTCTGGCGCCCTTCCGGGCGACCCTCGGTCGGCTCATCCCCGAGTGGCACGTCGGGGGTGAGGCCCGGGTCGATGACTCCGTGGTGGCGCTCGCAGAGGCGGTGCTGCGCTTCCTGCGGGCCGCGGCGGGCGACCGGGGGTGTCTGGTCGTGTTGGAGGACTTGCATTGGGCCGACCCCGAGACCCTCACGATCCTCGAGTACCTGGCCGACAACCTCGCCTCCGAGCGCGTTCTCTGCGTCGGCACGGTCCGAGCAGAGGAACGCTCCCCTGCCCTCGACCTGGCGAGGGCACTTCAGGCGAGACGGGCCACCGAGCTGATCGAACTCTCCAGCCTTGATGACGCTGACGTGGCCGAGATGGTCCGATCGTGCCTGGACGCTGTACGCGTGCCTGAACCGGTACTACGCCTGGCGGCACGGGCCGAGGGCGTGCCGTTCCTCGTCGAAGAGCTGCTCGCGGTCGCCGTGGCGTCGGGGACACTCGTCGATGAGGGTCATGCGTGGGCCGTGTCGAGCTGGGCGGAGCCGGTCGTTCCCCTCACCTTCGCCGACAGCGTGCGGCGCCGGCTGGCCACGCTCGGCCACGAGGTCCGGGCCGTACTGGTCGCGGCTGCCGTTCTCGGGCGCCGCTTCGAATGGGACCTCCTGCCCGCGATCACCGGGCTCGACGAGCGGGCCGTGCTCGGTGCGCTGCACGCCGCGGTTGACACCCAGATCGTCGCCGTGGAGGCCAACGGGGCGGCGTTCCGGTTCCGCCACGCGCTGTCTCGCGACGCCGTGCTGGCCGAACTCCTCCCGCCGGAGCGTGGAGCGTTGTCCCGCCGGGCTCTCGAGGCCATCGAGGTGGCGCACCCTGACCTCCCCGGCGCCTGGTGGGAGCTGGCCGCCGAGCTGGCTGAAGGGGCAGGCGACCGCCGACGGGCAGCGGTGCTGCTGCTCGGCCTTGGCCGGCGCGCATTCCAGGCCGGCGCGCTGGCCAGTGCCGAAGCGGCTCTCCAACGCGCCTGCCTTGTGGCTCCCGGTGACGACCCAGTAATCGCCGATGTCGAGGAGTGCCTGGTCGACGTCCTCTCCCTGGCCGGTAAGCGCGACGAGGCTGTCGAGGTGGGTGAGACCCTGCTGGTCAGGCTCGAAGATGAGCCGGACGCCGCACGACGTCGTGCCGAGACCCACCTGCGGCTCGCACGGGCAGCGCTGGCGGCCACTCGCTGGGAGGAGGCACGCACGCGTCTCGAGGATGCACGGGCCCAGGCCACCCAGGTCGCTGACGCGCGGCTCGATGCTCGGGTCGACGCGCTCGACGCCCTTACCGCACTGGGCGACGACGATCTCGAGCGCGCCGCCGACCTCGCTCGGGTCGCGCTCGCGACGGCAGAACGAGCAGATCTGCCGGAGGTGGCATGCGAGGCGCTTGAGGTCCTGGGGCGCTGCCGGCGCCCCTACGACCTGGAGGCCGCCGAAGGCGCGTTCCAGCGCGCGCACACGATCGCCCGAGAGCACGGCCTTCCGGTATGGCGGGTCCGTGCGCTCCACGAGCTTGGCACCATCGACCTCCTCAGCAACAGGCCCATCGCCCGCCTAGAGGAGGCCCGTGAGCTTGCAGCCAGCCAGGGGGCGCTGGCCACAGCCGCCGTGCTCGATGTGCAAATCGCAGCTGCGCTCATGCTCCAGGACGATCCCGAGCTGGCAATGCCCATCGCCCGCCGGGGAGCCGAGCTCGCCCGCAGGTACGGGCTCAACGAGACGCTCGCCGCCGCCCTAGGCTTCGAGGCGACGGTGCATGCGCGTGCGCGGCGAAGAAGCAAGATGGAGGACTGCCTACGACAGGCCCGGGCGCACGACGAAGGCCGGTCCGACGTCTCGGTGATCGAGACCCACGCCCGAGTCCTCCTCGCCTTCGGCGAGGAGGACAGGTCGGAATCGCTCAGGTGCCTCGAGGAGGTTGTTGGCATCGGTTTCACGTCCACGGGGCCCCTCCCGGGATGGTGGGCCTTGCTGCGGGCTGTCGACGGGAACGACGGCGACGCAGCGGTTGTGAAGGCGGCGGCGGGCGGCGACCCGGTCCACTTCTTGGCCCGGGCCTACCTCCGCTACGCGGAGGCGGTCGTGGCGGGACGCGCCGGGCACGGCCACACGGCCGTCGCCCTGGTGTTGGCCGGCGATCGGCTGCTAGAGGGGCGCGGGTGGTTCCTGAACCACGGCCGGCGCCTGGTCGCCGAGGCCGCGGTCGCCGACGGCTGGGGAGCTCCGGTGGCCTGGCTGTACGAGGCCCTGGCGTTCTTCGAGGAATGCGATCACGGCCGGATCGCGTCGGCGTGCCGGTCGCTGCTGCGCGAGGCCGGGGCACCGGTGCCACGGCGCCGCTCCGGGACCGACGCCGTCCCTACATCTCTCCGCGCTCTCGGTGTCACCAGCCGGGAGCTGGAAGTGCTAACCCTGCTCGCCGAGGGTCTCTCCAACAGGGAGATCGGGGCTCGCCTCTACCTGTCTCCCCGGACCGTGGAGCGTCACGTCGCCAACCTCGTGGCCAAGGCCGGAGTGGAGCGGCGTTCCCAGCTTGTGGCCTTCGCCGCTCGCGCCGCCGCCGACACCTCGTCGTCCTGATCGTCGGGGCCGCACTGCTATTTGGGGGCCGGCGCGTCGCTAGATGACGGCTCTGCCTCATGTGCCGAAACCCGGCGCTGACGCACCATCGTCTCGCGACCGGGCCGCCCGGCCCCGCAACGAAGGAGACGACGATGGGCGCAGACACTAACCCCGCCGGACAGTTCTTCGCGGCACCGCCGATGGCGGCGCCGGTGATGCCCTGGCGACCCGAGTACGGCACCATCGACGACTTGGGCGAGACCGTCCACGTGGGCGGGGACGTCTACGTGTACTCCTCGCCCGACTACACGGTCGACGTCAACACCGTGTACGCCATCACGCCGGACGGTGTCGTCGTTCTCGACAGCCAGTTGCTTCCCCGGCAGGCCGAGGCGGTCCTGGCAGACATCCGCGCACGGACCGACAAGCCGATCCGCTACGTCTCCAACAGCCACCACCACCCCGACCACACCTTCGGGAACCTCGTGTTCCAGGAGGCGGGCGCCGAGCTGGTATCCAGTTACTTCACCGCTCGGATGATCGACGGCAGCGCCTTCTGGTACCTGATGTTCCTCTCGGGGATGTGGGGCGAGCACCTGCCCCGAGGCTACGCCGTGCCCCGCCACACCTTCGTGCGCTCACGTGAGCTGTGGCTGGGCAAGGCGGCGGTGCAGCTGTTCGAGTTCGCCGACAGCACGACGGTGTCCGGTGAGTCCGTCGACATGACCATGGCCTGGTTTCCCCAGTCCAAAGTCCTTCACGTGGGCGACACCGTGTGGCCGGGGTCGCATACGTTCTTCGCCGACGGGACGAGCGTGCCCGACTGGTTCATCCAGCTGGGCCATATCCGGGAGCTGGTCAACGAGCTGAGGCCCCGGGTGATCGTGCCCGGCCACGGTGCCCCTGGCGACGCGGGGATGATTGACGCCCAGGAGCGCTACCTCCGGGCGGTGGCCCGCATGGTCGAGGACCACTGCCGTGGAGGGGAGGTGGCCCTCACTGACGACACCAAGGCCAAGCTCCGCCAGGACATCTGCAACGAGTTCCCCGACCACCGTAACCACATCCCCCTCGACATCAGTCTCCAGTTGCTGCAAATGCTTGGGCCGGTGGCGTTCCTGGTAGGTCGACCCGACGGCGCTACCGCCCGACGCCTGCCAAGCTTC
>JALYGD010000122.1 GCA_030777265.1 Actinomycetota bacterium
TGTCGAGCTGCAGCCGCTCCTTCGACTTGAAGTGGGCGTACACGCCGCTCCGGTCCCTGTCGTTCGAACAGCGCCCCCGGGGCTGACCGGCGCCCCTCCGCACGATCTTCGGTGGGCCGCGGTGGGCATCCCCTCATTCCCGCCGTAGCCGGTACCAGTGCTCGTCGGGTTTCATGACGAGCTCGAGGGGCTTGGGCAGGCGGAAGAAGGAGGGTTCGACGTCGGTGATCTTCCACCCGGGAAAGGCCGCCTCGATCTCGGGGCGGTCCGCCCCGCGGATCAGCGGTCTGCGACGGCGAGGCCACACGAGCAGGAAGACCGTGGCGTCGGGGGCGGCGACCGCGTCGACCTCGCGCCCCATCGCCGCCCGCTGACCGCCCGGCAGGCCATGGAACGTGCCCGTGTCGAGGATCAGCCGGAAACCGGATCCGACGTCGGAACGCCGCAGATGGGTGACGTCGCCGTGGACAAGCCGCATGTCCACACCGGCGTCCCGGACGCGCTGCCGCGCGCGGTCCAGCGCCTTCTCGACGATGTCGACGCCTGTCACCTGCCAGCCGCGCTTGGCGAGCTCCACGCCCCAGATGCCGCTCCCGCAGCCGAGATCCAAGGCGGGACCGAAGGGCGGCTGCCGATCCGTCTCCTCCCGGTCGAGCAGCTCCTCGAACTTCTGCACAAACGGCGGGTCGTCGATCGCGTCCTCCCATGGGTGGAACCCGATCTTGTACGCAAGCTCGTAGTTCATGGCTGCCTCCTCGTGACCGTGCGGCCGAGCGCGACGTACAGCGCCCGGAGAAAGGCCTCCGGCTGCTCGATCACGGGGTCGTCGGCGGCACCCTCGATTACGTGCAGGGGCCAGCCGTACCGGGCGCTTGCGTCCTGGGCCACCTCGAGAGGCGTGGCGAGGTCGTGGCGTCCCCAGATCAGGGTGGTCGGCGTGCTAATGGCCGCGAGAACCTCCGGCGGGATCGCCGGAAACGCGAACTGCTCCATCAGCTGGTGCAGTGACTCCTGGACCTCTGGTGTGGCGGCGCGGTCGATGTTGTACGCGGCGAACGGCGCCCAGCGGTCACCCATCTCGGCGCGCAACCGACCGAGGTCAAAGGCGCAGTAGCGCCACAGCCCGTCGTGGGTGTCCTCGTTGGGGTCGACGAGATAGGCGTTGAGGGCCTGTCCGAACTCCGGCGTCGGCTGGAGAGGGCGCAGGCCGAGCGAGTCCACCAGCACCAGTCGGCTCACCCGATCGGGATGCGCGGCGGCGAAGCGCGCCGCGATCGCACCCCCGATGATCAGCCCGACGAGTGCGGGGGGCGTCGTACACGTCGCGTCGATGAGCTCGCCCAGCCAGTCGTCCGCCCGTTCCCTGTCGAGCCCGCCTCGCAGAACTCGGGATGTGCCATGGCCCGGCAGATCGGGCGCGATGACGCGGTGGGTCCGGGTCAGCCCCGGCAGCACGCGGAACCACTTGGCGGCGTACTCGGACGGATCGTGGAGAAGCATGACCGGTGGGCCGTCGCCGCCCTCCAGCACGGCGGTCGAGACCTCGGCCAGTTCAAGCCGGCGCTCGATGAGCGGGAGGTCAGCGAGCAGTTCCGCCCTCGCCTGCTCGCCGGTGGTCCGCGAAGTTGTCGTGGTGTCGTGGAGGTCGGCCATCGGTGTCCCCTTCCCTTGCCCGATCGCGCTGTCGATCACAGCGCTGACGGTAAGGAGACCTCGCGTGCTGCCGCTTCGGTGACAGCACCCAATTGCGGCCGCGCACCGGCGTGGGTAATTCCACCCACACTGCCTCAGAGCAGGCCGTGCTCGTAGGCGTAGGCGGTGGCGCCGGTGCGGGACGGCACGCCGAGCTTCGTAAGGATGTTCGAGACGTGCCGGTCGACCGTGCGCTCGCTCAGGACCAGCTCCGCGGCGATGCGCTTGTTCGTCTGTCCCCCCGCAACCATCCGGAGGATCTCCATCTCGCGCGGCGTCAGTCCGTAAAGCCGAGTGGTCGGACCGACGAGGAGTCTATCAACGCGGGTGAGGTCGGTCGTGGCGCCGAGCTCCGCGAACACCCCGCGAGCGGCCTCGAGCTCCAACCGCGCCGCGTCGTCGTCACCTAGGTACCGACAGGACAACCCGACGAGCACTCGGACCCGTGCCGCCTCATACGGAGCCCCGAGATCCTGCCAGTGCTGCCAGGCCTCACGCAGCGCGACCAGCGCGGTAGCCGTCTCACCGTCGGCCAGGGCCACGGCTCCCCTGGCCTCGCCAGCCTGCGCCGCGAGCAGGGCGCTGTCGTGGTGTGCGGCGATCTCGTCCAGCTCGCCGGATGCCTCGCGCGCTGCCTCCCGATCGTCGCCGGCCAGCAGTATCTGCACCGCGGCGAACAGCAGCGGCACCCGGTCCAGAGGCTCGGTGACCTCCACCAGGGCGCGCCGGATGGACGCCCTCGCACCGTGCACGTCGTCCTG
>JALYGD010000123.1 GCA_030777265.1 Actinomycetota bacterium
AGACGAGATTTCCGAGCTGGGAGGCAGGGGGTCGAACCCTGAATACCGACTCCAAAGGACGGCGTGTTGCCAGTTACACCACCTCCCAACGATGACGGCGGGAACACCGCACAGGGCCGGCGTCTCGAGATTAGCGCTATCCGCGTACCTCCGGACCCCCCGCCGGCGATCGCACGACCTCCACGCGGTCGAAGCGGCCGGCGACCGCAGACGCGATTTGGCGAGCGTGGCGGGCGTTCCCGGCAAGCGCCACCAGCGTGGGACCTGAGCCGCTCACCAGCGTTCTCAGCGCGCCCGCGTCGAGCATCGCCGCCGAGGCCTCCCGCAGAGATGGACGGAGATGGAACGCCGCCACCTCGAGGTCGTTGTGGAGAGTGGCAGCGAGCGCTTCGGGGTCGTCGCTTCGAAGCGCCTGCAGGACCTGGTCAGGGGGCGCGCTGCTCGGCGCCCCAACCTCGTCCCAGGCTTCGTAGACCGACCTGGTTGACAAGGGCTGCGCGTCGATGCCCAAGACCCAGTGGTAGCTGGCACGGCAGAGCACCTGTGCAGTCGCCGCGCCCGTGCCGGTCGCAAGGGCGGTCCCCCCCGTAACGCAAAACGGAACATCCGCGCCGAGCGTCGCCGCGATGCTCCGCAGGGACTCATGGTCGAGCCCGCACTCCCAGAGACGGTTCAGCGCGAGCAGCGCACCGGCAGCGTCGGCAGATCCACCCGCCATCCCGGCGGCCGCGGGGATGCGCTTCTCGAGCACGAGACGGGTCAGGAGCCCACGTTCGAACGGCTGTCCCCGTTGGGGGACGTCGAGCCCCCCCGTCTTCGGGCCGCCGGTAGTAGGAAGCGCCCCGCCGCGTACCACCCCGGCGAGGCTCCGAGCCGCTCTCAATGCGAGGTTCGACTCGCCTGCAGGCACCTGGGGGCCCGCGTCGTGCTCGAGGACCACGTCGAACAGTCGCCGATTGGCGGGGTGGTAGCAGCTGCCCAGACGGCTATCGAAGGAGGCGGTGAGCTCGTCGTACAGCGAGACCGTGTGCAGGACCGAAACGATGTCGTGCATGCCGTCTCCTCGCCGTCCGCGGACGGTGAGGAACAGGTTGACTTTCCCGGGTACGCGGACACGCACGGTCGGGACGATGCCCTCTCGCTGAAAACTCACGGTGGTGACCCTGCTCTGCCCGTGGTCGCTGC
The DNA here is from genome assembly GCA_030777265.1 of Actinomycetota bacterium. Taxonomy (GTDB): domain Bacteria; phylum Actinomycetota; class Nitriliruptoria; order Nitriliruptorales; family JAHWKO01; genus JALYGD01. Next base: position 1,186 of record JALYGD010000123.1, read on the forward strand.
GGCAGGGACCCAGTCTCCTGACGGTTCAGCCAGCGCGACGGCGAGTCGCCGGAACGCGGCGGCAGGAAGCTCTTCAGGGCGCATCGAAGGGTCGATCCCCGCGGCGGCGAAGGCGGCTGTAAGCCGTTCGCGATCGGTAAGCGATCGCAACGAGTTGCGCAGCATCTTGCGGCGTTGGGCGAAGGCGAGGTCAACGACCTCGACGATGGCTGCACGCTCGGTCGGTAACGGCGCGTCGTGCCGGCGCGACACGCGCACCGTGACGCTGTCGACGTTCGGGATGGGATAGAAAACCGTCCGGGGGACAACTGCGACGACCTCGACGTCCGCGACGAGTCGCAGTTTCACGCTCACGCCGCTGTAGAGCGCGTCAGCGGGATGGGCCGCCCAACGTTCACCGACCTCCCGCTGCACCATTACGAACAGGTCGGTGATCGCCCCGCTATGCAGCGCTCGGAACACGATCGGGGTGGCAACGTTGTAGGGCAGGTTCGCGATGAGGCGGCCCGGCTCAGCCAGGAGTTCGTCGAAATCGACGTGCAGCGCGTCCGCGTGAACGATCTCGACGTCGCGGCGGTCTCCTAGCACACCACGGAGAGCCCGCACGAGACCCGCGTCGATTTCCACCGTCACGACGTGTCTGGCATGGTCGGCGAGCGCGAGCGTGAGCGACCCCAGGCCAGGACCGATCTCGAGCACGACATCGTCGGGTCCGACCCGGGCGTCGCGCACGATCTTGCGCACGGTATTGGGGTCGACAACGAAGTTCTGACCTGAGGAGCGGCGCAGCGCCAGGTCATGCTCCTCGAGCAGGCGACGGACGGCGGCCGCTGTCAAGAGGCGGGCTTCCGTCCCGGATTCCATGCGGAGAGGGTACGTGCACCGGGCGGACAGTGGGGATCACGACGCCCTGGAGTGGGGGAGACCGAATGCCTGCCGGGCGTTGGCGGACGTCGCGAGCGCGATTTCGTCTAGGTCGAGTCCCCTCAACTCGGCGAGGCAGCGGGCGACGAGCGGCACATGGGCGGGCTCGTTTGTCCGGCCGCGGTAAGGGTGGGGGGTGAGAAAGGGGCTGTCGGTCTCGATCAGCAGGGCGTCGAGCGGCGGGGCGGCTGCGGCCTGGCGCAGTTGGGAAGCGTTCTTGAAGGTGACGTTGCCAGCGAACGAGAGGAAGTAGCCGGCGTCGGCGCAGCGCTCGGCCAACGCGGCGTCCCCTGAGAAGCAGTGGAGGACGGTGCGCTCGGGTGCGCCCTCGTCCTCCAGGATCGTCAGGGTGTCCTCCCAGGCGTCGCGGCAATGGACGACGAGCGTCCGGCTGAGGCTCTTGGCGAGCGCGATGTGCTGCCGGAACGCCCACTGTTGCCGGCTGACCGGCGTCGACTCCCGGTAGTAGTCCAGTCCGGTCTCACCGATGCCGACGACGCAATCCTGCAGCGCGAGTTTCTCGATGTGCTCCATGACCGCGGGGGTGGCTTCCAGGGCGTCGTTCGGGTGCACCCCGACCGCCGCCCAGACACCGTCATGGCGGTTGGCGGTCTGCACCGCCTCGGCCGAACTTGCGAGGTCGGTCCCGACCGTCACGATCACCGTGACACCCTCGGCTCGTGCCCGCTCGACCTGGTCGACGGGACGCATTTCCTCGTGGTGATCGAGGTGGCAGTGGGTGTCGGCAAATTCGAGCATGGAAGCGTCCTCGACGGTGGCAGCTGGGCACGCCCCCAGCCGCTCGGGCAGCGACTCGTCGGCCTTCCTCAGGCTCACCTCGCCGCCGCGTCCTCGGAGGTTTCCACTCGCGGGAACAGCACCGGGCCTTTCTCCACAACCGCCCCGGGAGGCAGCAGCCCCGGCTCGAGTCCTCCCGGCACCACCTGCTGCTCCGGGCGTCCCTCGAGCCCGAGATGCTTCCACATGCGCCCCGCGGTGCTCGGCAAGACGAAGGAGAGGAGCACGGAGATTCCTCGTAACGTGTCGAGCAACGTATACATCACCGCGGCGAGTTCCTCGCCATGTCCTGCCTTGTGCAGCGCCCACGGCGCCGTGGCGTCGACGTAGCGGTTCGCGCCACGAACGAGTACCCAGGCTGACTCGAGTGCGGAGCGGTAGTCGAGCTGCTCCATGGCCGCCTCGACGCCATCCAGTGCTGCCTTGCGGTCGGTTGCGAGCTGCGCCCCGGCCTCCGAGGTGTCCGTTCGCGGCTCGGGTGCGACCCCGCCCAGATACGAGGCAGCCATGTTCAGCACCCGATTGACGAGGTTGCCCAGGTCATTGCCGAGATCGGTCGTGTAGCGCTCGTGCAATGCCTCCCAGGAGAAGTTGCCGTCCTGCCCAAACGAGATGTCGCGTAGCAGGTAGTAGCGGAGTGCGTCCGACCCGAAGGTGGCGACGAGATCACGCGGGTGGATCCCGGTGATGGCGGTCTTCGACATCTTCTTGCCCCCCACCATGAGCCAGCCGTGCGCCCAGACGGTCCGGGGGGGGTCGATCCCTGCAGCGATGAGCATGGCCGGCCAGATCACCGCGTGAAAGCGCAAAATGTCCTTACCGACGAAATGGACGTCCGCCGGCCACAGCCGTTCGAAGAGCTGCGGGTCCGCGCCGAATCCGGCCGCCGTGATGTAGTTCTGCAGCGCATCGATCCAGACATAGATGACGTGAGAAGGGTCCCACGGCACGGGCACGCCCCAGTCGAACGACGAGCGCGACAGGGACAGATCCTTCAATCCTCCGGCGACGAAGGCGCGCACCTCATTCAGGCGGGCCTCGGGACGCACGAACTCCGGCCGCTCGTCGTAGAGGCTCAGGAGCGCCTCCCGGTAGTCCGAGAGCCGGAAGAAGTAATTGTCCTCCTCGACAAGGTCGACTGCACGCTCGTGGATCGGGCACAGCTGGCCCTCCAAGAGCTCTCCGGGCTCTTTGAACTCCTCGCAGGAGACGCAGTAGGGGCCCCGGTAGCTCCCCTTGTAAATATCACCCTGCTCGTAGAGCCGCTGGACGAACTCCTGCACACGCAGCGTATGACGGGGCTCAGTGGTGCGGATGAAGTCATCGTGCGAGATGTCGAGCAGTTGCCACACCTCATGCCAGCGCGGCACAACCGTGTCCGTCCACTCCCTCGGCCCCATACCGTTTGACTGGGCGGTGCGCATGATTTTCTGGCCGTGCTCGTCCGTACCAGTGAGGAAGAAGACCCGTTCACCGAGCAGGCGCCGCCACCTTGCGAGCGCATCGGCGGCGACGGTCGTGTAGGCGTGGCCCAGGTGCGGTACGTCATTGACGTAGTAGATGGGGGTCGTGAGGTAGAAGGTGTCCTTCGGCATTCGCCTGCCGCCGGTCGGGAACGGGCTCGCGTCGCAGCCTACCGGCTTACGTTGAAGCGCCCCGCTGGCGCGCCTAACCTCAGCGCGCCAAGGATGATGCACGCTTGGGCGCGGTCCTGCTACGGCTCATCGCAGCTGGAAGACCCTGCACGCCGACGTCGAACGCCAAAGACATGAAGAGCGGTACACGACGCAAGGTCGACGACCTCGGCCGGGTCGTCATCCCAGCGGGGATCCGACGCTCACTCGGAATCCGGGAAGGTGACGCCCTCGAGGTGTCGGTCCGAGCTGACGAGGTCGTCCTCTCGAAGCCGGTGGATCAGTGCGTGTTCTGCCACTGCGATCAGGAGTTGCACACCTTCCGCGACAAAGCGATCTGCGTCTCGTGCGCTGCGGCGGTCGGGATGCTCGACAAGGGCGAGGAACCCGCTTCCGGCAGGTCCGAGGGGACGTCAGGGGACACGCCACTGTCGCCCTGGCCAGACGCCCCACCGACCGAACGACGGGCTTTGGCTGTCCATGAGGGCGGCCTCCGGGTCGTCAGAAGTGAGGCGGCCACACCTGTCGATCACGAGG
>JALYGD010000124.1 GCA_030777265.1 Actinomycetota bacterium
CGTCGCGAGCCGACCGAGAATGCTGGGAAGAATCCGTGGCCATGTGACCTCACCTTCTGATGTGCGGCACGAGAACTCCACGAGCGTCGCAGGTATGGATTTCCGGAGCGCGCTCGTCCGTTCCCAGGCGAATTTTACCGTGCGCGAGGACTTCCGCGTTTCCTGTGACGCAACGTCATAGGGCCGGGCAACCGCCCCGCGACAGCAATCGCCGTCGTGCTTCTCGCGCAGGCACCTCAAACGTCAAGCAAGCCCCACTTCGCCGCGTCGGCGACCGCCCCGGCCCGGTTCCTCACCCCGAGCTTGTCGTAAAGCTCCTGCGCATACGCCTTGACCGTCCGCTCCGTCACCCCGAGGCGCTCACCGATCTCGCTGTTCGTCAGTCCCTGCGCCATGAGCTCGAGCACCTGCTGCTGTCGTGGCGAGAGGTGAGGGCCTGTCTCGGTCTTCGGCACCTCGAGCACGAGCGTGGTCTCCTCGGGCTGTGCAGCCATCGCCGGGTCGCTCAACGTGGCTTCGATAGGGCCGAACGAGATGCGGTCGCCATGGCGCACCACGCATGGTCCGGCGATCTCCTCACCGTTCACCTTCGTTCCGGCGCTCGAGCCCAGGTCGGTGACGATGATCGCGCCTGCTTCCCTACGGAGGGAAGCGTGGACCCGAGACACCCGAGGGTCGGTGAGAACGTAGGTGTTGTCCTCGCGGCGGCCGACCGTACCCTCCTCCCGGTCGAGCTGGACGACCGCACCGGCGAGCGGACCGTTGCGGAAGGTCAGTGCGGGGAGCGGAACGACCTTGCGAGCCTTGTTGACGACAGCCTGGGTCATAGGAGCTCTCCTCTCGTCCTCTCTCTCATCTTCGAGGCTGGGCGGCCATCAGCAGCTGCACTGAGCCGAGCCGCGGTGGCGGGGGGCACCCCGCACCCCCGGGGTCACGAGCAGTCGGGCCTGCAACGGCTCCGGCCTGTTCTCGGAACGGCGTCGCCGACGAGGGGGGATCCGTTGGGGTGCGAGGTGAGCCAGCACGCGAGTGGCCGAGGCGGCCGTGCAGGAGGGCACCGATCCATGCCCGAGCATGTCCTTCGCCGCTTCTCACGGTCAGCAGCCTCCGACCGGGCCCGACGGGCTACACCATGCGAGGGGTCGCGCGTTGCCCGGCTCGCGGGCCATGCCCGGGGCTGGCTGCTCGACCAGCGGCGAGAATCCCTGGTCGTTAGGCCGGGCCGCACCCGGACCCTCTGTACGAACGGGCAGGTATCAGGGTGCGAGAGTCAGTTCATCTTTGCGCGGGACTGCAGGGCCAGGCGCGCGATGGCCTCGATTTCCTCGGCTTCGGACCCCGTTCGGACGACGTAGTCCTCGAGCGTGTCCGCGGCGTCCCGGTAACGGCCGAGTTGGAACAGCAACTCTCCGGCGACTCGAACGTCTTGGGGAGAGCTACCTGGCAGCAGCCGCTTCAGCTCGACCGTCCAGAGCGCGTCCTCGACGTCCCCCTCGGCGAGAAAGTCCCTGGTGAGATTATTGAGGAGACGACGCAGGACGAGGGGCGTGGGCGCTGGCCTCAGCATCGATGGGGAGAAGCGGCCCTCCCCACCCGTCGCTGCCCGCACCCGCTCGTCGACTTCGGCCTCGGAGAGAAGCATGCCCCCATGAAAGGGGTCGACGACGACCGGATGTACGGCTGGGGAGCCTGCGGGGCGTCGTGGCGAGGTCACCCCCACGAGAAAATGCGCGGGCGCGTTGATGCCGAACGCGGCAATCCCTGCCCGGCGCGCCACGGAGACGTAGACGATGGAAAGTGCGATGGGCAGCCCGCGCTTGCGGTCCAGCACCGTGGTGAGCAGCGCGTTCCTCGGATCGTGGTAACGCTCCACCTCGCCACTGAAGCCGAGGTCGCCTGGGAGGTGAGCCGCGAGGGCTTCAGCGTCGGCTCTGGGCTCGCCCGGCACATGCCCGGCCGCGCGCAACCCGTCGGCGAACGCATCGAGACGCAGCAGTTCGGCGTCCACGTCGAGATCGGGCTCGATCTCAACGCAACACAGCAGCGCAGCCTCGGCGAGGTCACCGGCGGGTTGGCGGACGATACGGGCAAGCCGTAGGCGAGAATTCTCCGACATGGCACCAGGCTACCCTGACCCTCGTCGAAGAAGGGGGGATAGGTGCATCC
>JALYGD010000125.1 GCA_030777265.1 Actinomycetota bacterium
CGCGTGGGCTCGACGTCGACGGGGACGTTCCACACCTCGACGATCCGCTCCCGTCCCACCGGTTGGAGCACCGTTCCAGCCACCCGCAGCCGCTTGCCGTCCCGATCGGTGCCCTCGACCCGGAGCAGCGAGACGAAATCGTCGCTGTGCGGTTCGCTCACCTCACGGAGGTGGATGCCGCGCTCTTCTGCGAGCAGCGGCGCGTTGACGAACGTCACAGGCTCGTGCACGACGTCGGTGAGAAGCCCCTTCAGCACGGTCAACCCGAGCAGCCGGCAGTCGGCGCCCGTGAGCTCGCCGACGTAGCTGACGCTGACCTCCCCGCCGAAGCCACCCTCGCAGAGCGAGGTGAACAAGCGCCCGAGCTTTTCGGCCAGGCCGAGGAAGGGGCGCACGAGGTCGTCGACCGGCCCGCCCTGGATGTTGACGGCCGAAGGCACGAACTCGCCGGCGAGCGCGAGGTTGACCGCCTCCGCCACTTGGATGCCGGCCTTGTCCTGCGCCTCGTGGGTCGAGGCGCCAAGATGGGGGGTTACCACGACGTTTTCGAGCGCGAACAGTGGGCTCGTGGAGATGGGCTCCACCGCGAAGACGTCGAGCGCAGCGCCGGCGATGACTCCGTCGCGCAACGCCTCGTAGAGCGCCTCCTCGTCGACGACCCCGCCCCTGGCAGCGTTGACCAGCCGCGCGGTCGGCTTCATCAGGCGCAGCCGCTCGCGCCCGATGAGGCCGAGCGTCTCCGCGGTCTTCGGCAGGTGGAGCGTGACGAAGTCCGCCTGTTGGAGCACATCGTCGAGCTCGTCGACGAGCGTGACGCCCATGCGGGCGGCCCGCTCGACCGACAGGTAGGGGTCGTAGGCGATGAGCCGCATGCCGAAGGCGTTGCAGCGCTGGGCGACGAGCACCCCGATGCGGCCCAGCCCGATCACCGCGAGCGTCTTGGCGTGCAGTTCGGTGCCGCTCCAGCGGGTGCGTTCCCAACGGCCTCTGCGGAGGTCGGCGTCTGCCTGGGGGATGTTGCGGGCGAGCGCCAGCAGGAGGGCGAGGGTGTGTTCGGCCGCCGAAACGATGTTCGACTGTGGAGCGTTGCAGACGATGATGCCCGCGCGGGTGGCGGCTTGGACGTCGACGTTGTCGAGGCCGATGCCTGCCCGCGCGATGACTTTCAGATTCGTGCCGGCGGCCACGACGTCGGCGTCGATTGTCGTGGACGAGCGCACGACCACGGCGTCGTACGCGGGGATGGCACAAACCAGCTCGTCCTTCCTCAGAGCGGTTTTGGTGTCGACTTCGTGACGAGCGGCCAGCGCGGCGATTCCGGCCTCCGACAGCCGGTCAGCGACAAGGACCCTCACCTGCGACCTCGTGGGACGGGGATGGTTGGAACCTCCCCGATGCTACCGTCCGTTAGGCTCAGGTCGCCGGTGCAGGAGGGATGTGAGCACTCCATGTCCTCACCGGCAGGGTCTTCTGGGCCGAGAGGGTCCTCTCGAGGTCCGCCGAGGAGGAAGCCCGCTCAACCGCATCCACCCTCGCCCATTGAGGGAGCGCCCGGGCGGACCAGGTTGCCGCCTGCCGAGTCTCCGGGCGACCCGCGAATGCGAAGGCTGGCTCGCCAGCACGCGCGCTGGTGCGGTCCGCAGCGACGAACACAGGCTCCGGCTCGGCCACGCCCTGCACGCTCTCACCCCAGTCGCTCTGTCCCGCGACCAGGACAGGCTCCGGCTCGGCAACGCCCAGCGCGGCCTCCCCCCAATGATCCCGTGCACCGGCGAAGGAGGGCCGATGCAGGATGATCTCCGCGTTCACCAGGTAGACGAGTGACTCGGCGTCCTCGGAGTACAGGACGGTCGGAGTCGCCATCATCGGACGCCAGCCGCGCGACGACTGGTGCTGCCGCCACGTCACGATGCGCTCGACCGCCGCTGAGGGGAGACGGACCCTATGGGGCGCCACCTGCTGACCCTTTCCATCCCGCCGCCTTGCTGCACGCACAACGACTTCGTCACTCACTGTATAGGAATCGGCCATCTCGCCCCAAGGGATAGATAAGGTGATCATTCGGTCAGGGCTGGTGACTGGGGAGGTCGTGCAAGGACACCCGCACGAGGCGGCGTGGGGATGGCGCTCGTCCGCGTTTTGACGAGGTCATTCTCCGCAAAAGCGACGGTGTGGGCACCCTGGGGACGCTAGACACTCGACGTCTGTGCGGCTACGGAATTTCGGACAAGGCCTCGCGCCGCCGCGGCCGCAGGCGCCGCGCTGACGGTCGGTTGCGGAACCTGGACCACCCCCGTCGCCGTCTTAGGAAACTGAGACGCTCCTCTCGCGTCGCCCCTCCGGAGCGGCGCTCATGTCACCACCACCGTCGCCGTCTTAGGAAACCTAAGACGGCTCCTCTCGCGTCGCCCCTCCGGAGCGCCGCTCACTCAGGCCCGAAGCACGTCGTCCGGCTCTGAGGGCAGGAACGAGAAACGCCAGACGTCGCGCATCGAGACGATGCCGATGAGCGCGTCACCGTCGAGGATCGGCAGGTGCCGGAAGCCGCGCTCCATCATGATGTTCGCGATCTCAGAGCAGGGCATCTCATCGGGGCCGATCGTGATCGGGTCCGGGGTCATCCATTCGGTGACTGACTCGTTCACGAGGTCCCGGCCCGACCCTGCCGCCCGTAACACATCCCGCTCGGTGATGATGCCGAGCAGGCGGCCCTGCTCGTCGACGACGCACGCGGACCCGATTTTGCGGTCGGTCATGGCCTTGGCCGCATCGGCGACGGTGGCGCCGGGTGACGTGGTGAGCACGTTCTTCGTCATAACGTCGCGGAGCATCACGCTCATCGCGGTGTCCCTCCTGACGTGCCGAGGCGGGCGCGCATGTCGGCCGCGCAGCCTACTCGCTCGTACCAGCCCGCTTCGGCACCGGTCGGCCAGGCTGCTCCTCGACCCCCCCCAGCCGCTTCGGCACGAGCACTTTGCGCCGGAATTCGCAGACGATGGTGCCGTCCTGCTTGTAACCGACGGTCTCGACCGTCACGACTCCGCGGTCCGCTTTCGAGCGTGACTCGCGCTTGTCGACCACGCGGGTCTCAGAGTAGATCGTGTCACCGTGGAAGGTCGGGTTCGCGTGCCTGAGGTACTCGACCTCGAGGTTCGCGATCGCCTTACCGGACACGTCCGGGACGCTCTGACCGAGGACGAGGGAGTACACGAGGTTGCCCACGACGACGTTGCGCCGGAAGTGGGTCGAGCTCTGGGCATAGTGAGAGTCCGAATGCAAGGGATGCTGGTTCATCGTGATGGCGCAGAACAGGTGGTCGTCGTACTCGGTGATGGTCTTGCCCGGCCAGTGCTTGTAAACGTCGCCGACCTCGAAGTCCTCGAAGTACCGACCGAACTGCATCCCATTCCTCCTCGCCGCTTTCTACCGCTCTGCTATCTCAGTGACACCTCGTTCCGAGCGCCACTCGGCGCGCGCGTGGAAGGGGACGTCCTGGGGAACGGGGCGCGGCGCCATTCCCTGACGACGGCCCTTCTCCGCATTCACCTCGGCCATCTTCCGCGACGCCTCATCGATCATCTCGTCGCCGAACATTGCCGCGCCGCGCCGCTCTGCCCCCCTTGCATGCTCGTAAGCGGCGAGGATGTCCTCGGCACGCTCGTATTCCTCCTGAGTCACGCCGTAGACCCCGTTCGCTACCTCGATCTGTCCGGGATGGAGCACCCACTTGCCGTCGTAGCCGAGCAACCGGCTGCGCATCGCCACCTCGCGGAAGCCTTCGACGTCTCTGATCTGGGCGTAGGGACCGTCGATCGCCTGAACCCCCGCATGGCGCGCCGCGACGAGGATGCGCATCAGTACCCAGTGCCAGTGATCGCCAGGATAATCAGACTGGATGGCGCCAACCGTCAGTGACGGCATGCCGAGGGCGGCTGCCATGTCGCCAGGCCCGAAGATGAACGTCTCGGTGCGGGAGCTGACCGCGAGGATCTCGTCGGCGTTTGTCAGCCCCTGGGCATTCTCGATCTGCAGCTCGAGCCCGACCGAGCCGACCGGCCAACCGCTCTCACGCTCCAGCTGGGTGAGCAGGTGGTCAACGAAGTGGACCTGACCCGCGTCCTGGACCTTCGGGATCATGATGCAGTCGAGGTGCTCGGGACCGGTATGGGAGACGACGTAGTCGATGTCCCGATGACTCCAGGCAGTGGAGACGTCGTTCACCCTCACCACCCGCACCTTGTCACCCCATCGGCCGGTGCGGAGCGCGTCAACGACGAGCTTGCGAGCCTCGGGCTTGACGTCCGGCGCGACCGAGTCCTCGAGGTCGAGGAACACCTGGTCCGCGTTGAGACCTTGGGCCTTCGTCAGCATCTTCTCTGACGAGCCCGGCACCGCCAGACACGAGCGGCGCGATCGGTAGGTGCGGCGGGTGGTTGTTGCCACGGGTCCTCCTCGGGTCGCTGGACCGGGCGCATCCTTGCATTCCACCCCCTGACGATGACAATCGAGCAGGGAGGCGGGAGCGCGCCTGGTCCGCTCTTGGGCTTATCCGCCCCACTCCGCCTCCCGCTCCCGGTGGGCACGCAGCACGACGTGGTGGGGAGGTGCGCTCCCTCCAAGCCGGCGGGGCACCCACCAGTCCTCGCCCGGACGGGGCTCGACCGGGTAGGCGCGCTGCACGTCGTCGAGCATCTCCGCCATGGTCTCGCGGAGGCGCTCGGTCGCGGCCTCTGGGTCGTCGTCACGCGCCACCTGACGTGGGCGGCCGTAGCGCACCAGCACCGCAAGGCCGAGGAGGAGACGAACCCGGCGACCCTTCGTCGCCACACGGTGTGCCCCCCACGCCACCGTCGGCACGATCGGGACGTCGGCCTCCTGAGCCATTCGCACCGCGCCGGTCGTGAAGGGCAGCAGGTCGAACGACTCCGAAATGGTCTCCTCAGGAGCGACCGCGACGAGCTCGCCAGCGCGCAGCCTCATCACGGCGGCCTCGAATGCCTCCCGTCGTCCCGCAGGGCTCGCTCGAGCCACAGAGATCTGACCCGACGAGCGGAGGATCCATCCGAGTCCGGGCTTGTCGAACAGCCCCTCCTTGGCCAGGAAGCGAACCGGACGGCCCAGGTGGCGATAGGGGCCCCAGGCGATCACGCCCGGGTCGAGGTAGCTGTGGTGATTCCAGGCCAGTACCGCGCCGCCCCGCTCCCGCACGTGCTCGACCCCGTCGGTATCGAAGCGCCAGCGCAGCGTCCACGCGACGAGGATGGCTATCCTCGCGACGAGCCGGAAGGTCCAGTCTTTCCGCCACGACTGTCTTTCCGACATCACGCTGCCTCCACGCCCCGTGTCGCCGAGTAACAGGGACATCGATGGCCATGAACCCATTCAAGAGCGTCGGCAGGCCCGAGCGGCCGACACGCTTGCGTCGTTCGTGTCTGGCAGTTCCCGGGTCGGACGAGAAGATGATGAGCCGAGCGATGGACAGCGGAGCCGACCAGATCTTCCTCGACCTCGAGGACTCGGTGGCGCCGAACGAGAAGA
>JALYGD010000126.1 GCA_030777265.1 Actinomycetota bacterium
GGCGTCCGGGTGAAGCGTCCTGGCCTGCCGACGGTAGGCGCGCTTGATCTCCTCCTGGGTCGCGTCGCGCGACACGCCCAACAGCCCGTAGAGGTCAGCCACCTGCTCTCATGCCTTCCGGCCCTCGACAACGGTTCGCCACGTCCGAGAGCTACGACTCTGTCAATGATCGCAACGAGGTCTGGAGGTAATCCGCGACGGTCTTGACCGCGGCGAGCACCGAAGGATAGTCCATTCGGGTTGGCCCCAGCACGCCAAGCGAGCCTGGGGCCTCCTCTCCATATCCCGTCGCAACGATGGAGGCGACGCGGAGTCCCTCAATCGGGTCGTTCTCCTCGCCGATGCGGACAAGGGGACCGTCGAGCGCGGCACACTCCGATAGCACTCGTCCGATCGTGACCTGTTCCTCGAGCAACTCGAACACCCGCTCGAGTTCGTGGACGTCAAATCCGCCTTCGCCGGCGAGCGCTGCTTGACCGCCCACGAACACATGGTCGACCGGTGGACGGACGATGTCGGACGTGACGACCCCTGTCACGAGGGCAACGAGCTCGCGCAGCTCACCGGGGGTGTCGTCGACGAGCCGCTGCAGTGCGGCGGGCAGTTCGGACAGGCGCAGCCCGACGGCAACCTCGTTCAACAGGGTGCGGACCTGCTCGAGGTCCTCGTCAGTGTCCGACCCGGGTAACTCGAGGATGCGCTTCTCGACCCGCCCTGTATCGGCGATGAGCAGCAGCAGCACGGTCTGTGGAGAGAGGGTCACCAGGTCGACGAGCTTGAGCCGTGAGCGGTCGAGAGCGGGCGCGAGCACGAGCGCCGCATAGCGGGTCAGTTGGGCCAGCACCCGAGTGGTGCGCCGCAGCAGATCTTCGAGGTCATGGGATTGAATGAGGAACCCCTGCAGGGCCAGACGCTGTGCTTCTCCAACTGGTCGCAACTCATCAATGGAGTCAACGAAGTAGCGGTATCCCTTGTCGGTGGGGACCCGCCCAGCCGAGGTGTGCGGCTGGGTGATGTAGCCGGCTTCCTCGAGCGCCGCCATCTCGTTGCGCACTGTGGCGGTCGAGACGCCCAGATCGTAGATCTCGACGATACGCTTTGAGGCTACGGGCTCTGCGTTGCGCACGTACTCACGTACGACCGCCATGAGGATCGTGGCTTTCCGCGGGTCGAGCGAAGCCTGCTGCGCGTCCGCCACCGTCGTCGAACACCTCCTCTTCTTGTCCCTGCGGCCCTCCCCAGTTGACCCGCGCACGGGGTCCCCATCCCGTCATCATGGTCCGCCCATGGATGGTACCGCGCCCGGAGTTCACCTCTGCTGGGAAGCAGCGTCGTTTCGCGAGAGGCCTCTGCTCGACCGTCCGTTCGTCCAGGAACCGTCAAGCAGTGTCCGGGAGAGTCATGGCGACACCGCGAAGGCACGTTGGACCCATCGTCGGCCCTCAGAGGCCGCGCTCCCAACCGTCGGTACGGTTGTCGGATGCCGCGAACCGGTGGAGATTGTCCGGTCGGTCCTGTCTGCACCAGCGCATGTTCGAGACACCGCTCGCGCTTGAAGGGTCGAAGCAGGCCGGGGCGGCGCCGGAGGCCAGGGCGGGCGGGCCAGATTCGTCGGGGCCGGAGGCCAGGGCGGGTCAGCTGCCTCTAGGAGGACGGGAAATGGGCCAAGGAACGGCTCGGACGATGAGGGAGATCGACGCGATCCGCCACCGTATCGACGCGGAACTCGACGAGTTGGGCGAGGCACTTCCCCCCGCGGAGACGATACGCAGGAAAGCGGCGCTCGCTGCCGTCGGTGGCGCGACGACCCTGCTGACCCTTTGGTTTCTCGTACACCGCCTCCGGATCCGCCTTCAGGACCGGCGGGTGCGGCGCCTCATTCGTGAGGCCATCGAGGAGGCGAACGACGCACGTCGAGCAGACGAGGAGCCGTGATGCCCCGCCAAACAGTTCCGATGGGTCTTAGCCAATCTGTTAGCTACGGGTTTTCCACAAGGAACGTCTAGGTGTCCGGCCAACTTCGAAGACTGTCCGGATTTGCAATCACACAAGCAGGCGGGAGAGCGTCTCGTCGAGCAGAAACCAGCCATCGTCGGTCGCCTGGAGTCGGCCGCGGGACAGGCGCGCCAGCCCGGCGCGCAGGACGTCCTCGACGGCCTCGTCTCGTAACGGTGGCAGGTCCAGCGGGTGCAGTCCATCCACTACTCGTAGCCCGAGGAGCAGCCGCTCCTCCGCGCGTTCGGCGATGCTGAGAGATTCCTCTCCAGACACCACATCGGCGTTGGCTTCCACTCCAGCGCAGTAGCGCTCGATGGACCGGTGCGACCACCACCGACGGCCGCGATGGTGGCCATGTGCGCCGACGCCGATGCCGAGGTAGTCGCCGTGACGCCAGTACAAGAGGTTGTGACGGCAGCGGCGGGCCGGGCTCTGCGCCCAGTTCGACACCTCGTAGTGGTCGAAGCCCGCGCTTGCCAGCATGTCGCGGATCAGCTCGAAACGACGGCGCTGGACGTCGCCGTCGGGGGGGGGTACGGCGCCGGCGGCCACGCGGTGGGCGAGCGGCGTGTTCGCTGCCACCGTCAATGCGTATGCCGAGACATGGTCTGTTCCTGCCGCAACCACGGTCTCGACCGTCCGTTCCCAGTCGGAGTCGGTCTCGCCCGGACTTCCGTAGATCAGATCCATGTTCACGTTCGCGACGCCCGCTGCCCGCGCCGCCTCCACGGCCAGCAGTGGTCGCTCGGGATCGTGGCGACGCTCAAGGGTGGCGAGCACGTGTGGCACGAACGACTGCGCACCGATGCTCACGCGGTTCACGCCTGCCGAGACAAGGCTGGCGAGAGCCTCCACTTCGACGCTCTCGGGGTTCGCTTCGATCGTGATCTCAGCGTCGGCCGCGAGGACGAAGCGCTCGCGGACCACAGCGAGCAACCCGGTGAGGTCCTTGGCGGACAGGAGCGTCGGCGTGCCACCGCCAATGAACACGGAGGTCACACGGGGCCACCGGCCCCACGCGCCGGCCTCCGGCCGGCCGCCCCAGGGCCGTGGCCCGGCCTCGGCCCATCGGGCGACATTCTGACGCAGCGCAGCGACGTAGCGGCTCACGAGATGCCCGCGGTCGTCGTAGGTGGCGAAGTCGCAGTAGCCGCAGCGGTGAGCGCAGAAGGGGATATGAAGGTAGATCCCGAATCCCGCCCTCTGGCCGCACTCGACCGGGTCGGTGAGCCACCGAGACGTCACCGGGCCCTCTCCTCGCTGCCGACGCGCAGCGCCGCGACGAAGGCCTCCTGGGGGACTTCGACGGAGCCGAGCATCTTCATCCGCTTCTTGCCCTCCTTCTGTCTTTCGAGCAGCTTGCGCTTCCGCGTCACGTCTCCCCCGTAGCACTTCGCGAGCACGTCTTTGCGCTTCGCCTTGATCGTCTCACGGGCGATGATCTTGCTGCCGATCGCCGCCTGTACCGGCACGTCGAAGAGCTGCCGCGGAATGAGCTCTTTGAGCTTGGAGACGATGACCCTGCCGTACGCGTAAGCCTTGTCGCGGTGGACGATGTTCGAGAACGCGTCGACCGGTTCGCCATGGAGCAGGATGTCAACCTTGACGAGGTCGGCGGCTGCGTAGCCGTCACGCTCGTAGTCGAGCGAGGCGTACCCGCGGGTTTTCGACTTCAGCTGATCGAAGAAGTCGGTAACGATCTCGGCGAGCGGTAGCCGGTAGCGGAGCTCGACCCGCTCCTCGGAGAGGTAGTCCATCGCGAGCAAGTCACCACGGCGCGCCTCGCAGAGTTGCATGACCGGCCCGACGTAGTCCGCCGGGGTGAGGAGCAACGCCTTCACCATCGGCTCCTCGATTCGCCGGATACGGTTTGCTGGGGGCAGGTCCTGGGGGTTCGAAACCTCGACGATCTCCTCCTGCGGGCTCTCGAGCAGGACGCGGTAACGCACGCTCGCCGCGGTAGCGACAAGCGGGATGTCGTACTCGCGCTCGAGGCGTTCCATGACGATCTCGAGGTGGAGCAGGCCGAGGAAGCCGCACCTGAACCCGAACCCGAGCGCCGGCGAGGTTTCCGGCTCGTACACCAACGAGGAGTCGTTCAGCCGCAGTCGGTCGAGGGCGTCGCGCAGGACGGGAAAGTCTTGGGAATCGAGGGGGTAGAGGCCGCTGAACACCATCGGCAGCGGATCGTGGTAACCGGGCAGCGGGGTCGTTGCGGACCTGCTCCGGCCCGCCCTCCCGGCGGCTTTGCCGCCCTCCCGGCTCAGGCCCGCCCTCCCGGCGACTTCCCCCCCGCTGCCACGCTTGTCGGAGAGCGTGATGGTGTCCCCGATCTTGGCCAGGCTCACCTCCTTGATGGAAGCGGCGAGGTAGCCCACTTCGCCAGGGCCGAGCTCCTCAACGGGTATTGGCTCCGGCGAGATCACCCCGAGCTCGTCGATCTCGGATTCGAACCCGGTCGCCATGAGACGGATGCGGTTCCCTCGGGCCAATCGGCCGTCCATGACACGGCAGTAGACGATGACGCCGACGTAGGGGTCGTAAACGGAGTCGAAGACGAGTGCCCTGGTGGCGGCCCCCGGCTCCCCTCTCGGAGGTGGGACGAGCGAGACGATCGCGTTGAGCACGGCGTCGACGCCCTCGCCCGTCTTCGCCGAGACCGCCAGCACCTCCTCAGCGGATCCTCCGATGAGGGAGACGATTTCGTCCTTGACCTTTTCAGGCTGTGCGGCTGGCAGGTCGATCTTGTTCACGACCGGGATGATCTCGAGCCCGGAATCGACCGCGAGGTAGAGGTTGGCGATTGTCTGCGCCTCAACCCCCTGGCCGGCGTCGACGAGCAGGACGGCGCCTTCGCAGGCGGCCAGCGCCCGGCTCACCTCATAGGAAAAGTCGACGTGACCGGGCGTGTCGATGAGGTTGAGCAGGTACTCCTGGCTGTCAGCCGCTCGGTAGGGGATGCGTACGGCCTGCGCCTTGATCGTGATGCCCCGCTCGCGCTCGATGTCCATGCGGTCGAGGTACTGATCGCGCATCTTGCGTGGATCGACGAGCCCGGCCCGCTGCAGGATGCGGTCAGCCAGCGTCGACTTGCCATGGTCGACGTGCGCAACGATGCAGAAGTTGCGGATGCGCTCGATGGGATAGGTCACGGAGGAGCAACCTCTGCAGGAGGGGAACGCGGCTCAGGGTATCGAAGCGCGTGGCCAGCCCGAGATCGGATACCGAGTCGAGCTCGCCTGGAAGCGCTGCTGCCCAGACCTAGGCAACGGTTGTCGCTCGATGTTGCCACTGGTAGCCTCCGTCGGGCTGCCCGTCCGGGCTTTTCTTGGGTCCGCAAGGAGCCGTCCCCGACTTCCGAGAGGCGAGAGTTCCGCGCCGTGGCGAATACAAAGTCTCAGATAAAGCGCAACCGCCAGAATCTCGAGCGCCGACAGCGCAACAAGGCTGTGCGCTCCGAGCTGAAGACCTACGGTAAGCGCTTTCATCAGGCGGTTGAGACCGGGGACCGGGCTCTTGCGGAAGAGGCGTACCGCGTCGCCGCACGCCACTACGACAAAGCCGTTACCAAAGGCGTCATCCACGCGAACAACGCAGCCAACCATAAGTCCAAGATGGCCAAGCAGCTGCAGACGCTCGAGTCGTAGCGAGCGGTGAGAGGCGGCGCGTACAGCGCCCACTGCTCGAGGACCTAGGCTCGGTGCCGCCTTCGTCACGGGGACGTGGGACGTGCACGAAGAGAACGCTCACGCCGAGCCCATAAACGCCGTCGACGACGCGCTGCTCGAGCGGCTCGAGTCGAGGGCGGACCCGGTCCGCCATAAGCTGGTGCGCAAGTTCGCCATCGCGACGCTCCGCCGCCGCCCCCACCCGCATAGCGCCGCAGCCGACCTCGACGCGGTCGCCGACCGGCTCATCGAGGCCTTCGAGTTCTTCGATGCTCGCCGCCTCGGGGAGATCGCCATCGGGGTCGCGAACCACGCGATGCCCATATCAGGTCATCCAGAGCCCTGCACGGTCGTGGAGGTGGCCACCGAGGACCGCCCCTTCCTGCTTTCCACCGCTACCGAGGAGCTGCGCCGGCTCGGTCACGAGGTCGTGCACGTCCTCCACCCGGTCATAGGGGTCGTCCGCGACGACGATGGCCGCCTCGTCGACGTGGTACCGGCGCGCGGGGCGACAAAGCGGGAAGCCCTACTCCACCTCGAGCTCGACACGCCCATCCCCGGCCAGGAGCACGACGAACTCAGCCGCTGCCTGCGGGCCGTGCTCGAAGATGTCATCCTCGTCATTCGTGACGAGTCGCACATGCGCGCGAAGGTGGAACATTTCACCGCCGGGCTACGGGGCCGCGCGAGGACGGGCGAACGGAACGAGGAAGCCCTCGAAGCTGCGGCACTGCTGGAGTGGTTGCTCGACGATAATTTCCTCCCGCTGGGCTGGCGCGAATACGAAATCGTGGAAGACGACGATCGACCGCTCGTGCAGGTCCGCACGGAATCCGGCCTGGGGATCCTGTCCGAAACCGGATCGTCTCGCTACGCCAAGCCGCTGCCACTTTCCACCGCCGATGAGGCCTTCCAGACGCGCCACGCGCATGATGATCTGCTCACCATCGCTCGCAGCAACCGATACTCAACCGTTCACGAACGCGTCCGCATGCTGAACGTCTGGGTGAAGGAGACCGACGACGAGGAGCTGGTCAGGGGCGAGGTTCGTCTGCTGGGCCTTTTCACCGAAAGGGCTCACGCCCAGCCCAAACGAGCCACCCCGGTGCTTCGGCGCAAACTCGCTCGCATCCTCGAGTTCGAGGACGTCGTCGAGGACTCCCACGATGAACGGGTATTCGTGTCGCTCTTCGACGCGGTGCCTCTCCAGGAGCTGTTCGAGCTCCCCTTGTCGGCGTTGCGCCACATGCTCGTCGAGCTCATGGCCGCGGAGGAACGGGAGGACCTCCATCTCGTCTGCCACACCAACCCGCTGACCCGCACACTGACGGTGCTGCTCTCGGTCCCGAGCGACGATTACGACGCCGTGCTGCGCCGAGGCGTCGAGGACGTGCTGCTCGAGCGGTTCGAAGGCGCGACCCTTGACGTCGACCTGTCCATCAGCGAACGGCGGCAGCCGCTGGTGCGCTTCGCCGTGCACCTGTCCGGGGGTCCGATGCCTGAGGTCGACGTCCACGAACTCGAGGACCAGGTGCGCTCCCTCGCGCGTACCTGGATCGACGAACTCGAAAACACCCTCGTCGGCAGAAACGGCGAGTCCGAAGGGCGCCGCTTGACCTATGAGTTCGGCGCCCGCATGCCCGCCGCCTACGGTGAGCGCACCTCCGTCGAACGAGCGGCTGCCGACGTCGAAGCGTTCGACGAACTCATCGCCTCCGGTGCGGAGCTCAAGGTGCTCCTCCACGACGATCACGAGGCCAAGGGTTCCCTCACCCGCCTCAAGGTGCTCAAAGTCGGCACTGCCATCGAGCTGTCCGCGATCCTGCCCATCCTCGAGAGCCTGGGCATCACGGTCACGGAGGAGCTGCCCCTGCGCCTCAGCGGCGACCGACCCGAACTCCACCTCCATGACTACGGCGTCCACAGCAGCGGCCAGCCCGTCGAGATCGACCGTGAGGCGCAGCTCGCCGAGGGAGTCGTGGCCGCGTGGCAGGGACGACTCGAGGTGGACTCGCTCAACCAACTCGTCCTGCGCGCTGGCCTTGCCGAACGCTGGGTCGGCCTCCTGCGGGCTTATCGCCGCTTCCGGGTTCAGGTCGGCACCGTTCACACCGCCGAATACCAAAACGAAGCGCTCGTCAACCACCCGCAGGTCACGCGCGCACTGGTCGACCTCTTCGATGCCCGCTTCAACCCCGAGCGGTCTGACGCTGACGTCGACACTGCCCGGGAACGCGTGCTGGAAGCCCTCGAGGACGTGGAACGCCTGGACGACGACCGCATCCTGCGCAGCTTCCTCGCCCTCGTCGATGCGACCCTTCGGACGAACCTCTACCAGACGGACGCGGGGGGCCGGCTCGCGCTGAAGCTCGCCAGTCCGAAGGTGCCCGACAGTCCAACGCCGATCCCCCACCGTGAGATCTTCGTGTACAGCCCAGAGGTCGAAGGCATCCACCTCCGCAGCGGACCGGTGGCTCGTGGGGGCATCCGCTGGAGCGAGCGGCGCGACGACTTCCGTACCGAGGCGCTCGGGCTCATGCGGGCACAGATCCTGAAGAACGCGCTCATCGTGCCGACCGGCGCCAAGGGCGCGTTCGTCCTCAAGCGCCCCCCGGCTGCCCGCTCCGAGGTGGAGGCTGAGGTCGGGCGGCAGTTCGAAACGTTCATCCGGGCGCTGCTCGATGTCACCGACAACGTGGTCGGTGGCGAGGTGCAGCCTCCGGACGGGGTGCGGTGGGCCGACGGTGAAGACTTCTATCTCGTCGTCGCTGCCGATCGAGGTACCGCCAGGCTCTCCGACACCGCAAATGCCATCGCCGCCGAACGCGGCTTCTGGCTCGGAGACGCCTTCGCGTCCGGTGGCTCCGAAGGCTACGACCACAAGCAGCTGGCGATCACGGCGCGTGGGACCTGGTTGGCGGTCCAGCGGCATTTTCGCGAGCTCGGCATCGATACTCAGAGCGATCCAATCACGGTGGCGGGCGTCGGTGACATGTCGGGAGACGTCTTCGGCAACGGCATGCTGCGCTCCAGGACGATGAAGCTCGTCGCCGCCTTCGACCACCGCGACATCTTCCTCGATCCCCAACCCGACCCCGAGCGGGCCTACACGGAGCGACAGCGCCTCTACGACGCCCGCCTGGGCTGGCAGCACTACGATCGAGCTGCGGTCAGCACCGGTGGCGGGGTGTGGTCGCGGACCGAGAAGAGCATCCCGCTTTCGGACGAGGTCCGAGAGCTGCTCCGCATCGAGGAGCATCGCCTCCCGCCGCCCGAACTCATCCGCGCGATCCTCGCCGCCCCGGTCGACCTGCTCTTCGCGGGCGGCATCGGGACTTTCGTGCGAGCGTCACATGAGTCGAACGAGGAGATCCTCGACCGCACGAACGACGAGCTGCGCATCGACGCGTCCGAGCTTCGGGCCCGGGTCTATGCGGAAGGCGCGAACCTCTCGATCACCCACCCCGCACGCCTCCAGTACGCTCGCAGGGGCGGACGCATCAACGCTGACTTCATCGACAACGCGGCCGGGGTCGACATCTCCGACCACGAGGTGAACCTGAAGATCCTCCTGAATCGCGCTGTCGAGCGTGGACGCATCGACGTGGATGAGCGGGCGATGTTGCTCGCGGAGGTCACCGACCATGTCGTGGCCGCCTGCTTGCGAGACGTCGACGAGCAGACATGGGTGCTCTCGCAGGAGGCGATGTCGAGTCCAGACGCCCTGGATGCCTACGAGGGGGTCATGTCGTCCCTCGAGGCGGCCGGCACGCTCGACCGCAAGCTCGAGGCGCTGCCGTCAACTGAGGAGATGCAGGAGCGGCGAGCGGCGGGCGCCGGGCTCATCCGCCCCGAACTGGCGGTCCTGCTGGCCATCGTCAAGCGCGATGTCAGTGACGAGCTCGTCGCGTCGTCGCTGCCTGACCAGTCGGGTTTGCGCTCCACCCTTCGGGCGTACTACCCCCAGCTACTCGTGGAGCGCTGCGGTGACCTGCTCAACGAGCACCGCCTGCACCGCGAGCTCATCGCCACGGTTCTCACCAACGACGTCGTGAACCACGCGGGAATCACGTTCGCGCATCGGCTCAGCCGTGAACTCGGCGCCGAGCGCCCCGCTGTCATCGCAGCCTACTGGATCGCCCGCGAGGTCACCCGAGCCGACCGTTATTGGGGGGCGGTCGGGCGGCTCGACCGCGACGCCGATCCCTCTCTGGCGGTGGAGGTCAAGCTCGAGGTCGACAGGTTGCTCGAGACGCTGACCCGTGGATACCTCCGCTCGGCCGACCTCGAGGCCGTCGACCCGGTCATCCGCCGCGATCGGGAGGCCTTCGAGGCGGTTGCGCGCAGTCTCGGGGAGGGTGGCGCTTCCCGACGGAAACCACAGCGCTCGGAGCGCGCCGACCTGCTCGTCGCTGCCGGGCTCGAGCCGGCGCTCGCGCACGAGCTCGCCGCTCCAGTCGACCTCGCGATTGCGCCTGATGTGGCGAGTGTCGCCAGTGCCGTAGGGCGTAGCCCCTCTGGGGTGGCGGGTGCGTTCCTCGTCCTGGGTCAAGCGCTCAGCTTCGAGCGCCTCCACCGCCTGCTCGACACGGTCCAGCCGCCCAACCAGTGGGCCCGCTGGCAGCTGCGCGGCCTCGTCGACGACCTACGCGCGTTGCACCGAGCGGCTGCCCAGCGGGCATTGAACGAGCATTCGGACAGCATCGAGCACGACGCTGTCGAGCGCTTCCTCGACGCGCGTCGCGGCGCCATCCAACAGTCCGCACGTCTCATTGGTCAGGCCGAGGAAGATGCCGAGGCGTCCCGGCTCGATGCGGTCTCGGTTGCCATGCGCGCGGTTCGCTACGCACTGAACCATCGCCCTTAGGACCTGACGACAACTTCGCTGCTCGAAGTCGCTAGGTGGCGCCCCCCTCGAGGTGGCCCGCCCTCCCGCCGCCTTCGGCGGCGCCCCAGCGCACGACACTGGCGGCCCAGGAATAGCCAGTGCCAGCCGCGAGCAGCAGAACGAGATCGCCATCGCGCAGCTCACCGGCCCGAGCCGCCCGGTCCAGCGCCAGCAGCGGGTCGACCCCGCTCATGTGCCCCGTGTCGTCGAGGTAGGGGGCGCGGGCCGGGTCGACGTCGAGCGCGGCGACGATCGCCTCGTGGGCGGAGCGCTTCATATGGATGCCGCAATAGTACGAGATGTCCTGGAGGGTCGCGCCCGATCGTTTCAGTGCACCCTCCGCCACCGCGACGAAGTTGGGCAGGGAGACGGGTTCGAGGCCCATTCTCATACCGTGCGGGTCGCGCACGTCGAGATGGTGACGGCGGGCTGCGACGGTCGGGTGCGAGGCCGGCTCGACGCTGCCGCCGGCGGGGACCTTGACTTCGAGTGCGAAGGAACCGTCGGTGAGGGTGTGCGAGCCGAGCACAACGTTGCGGGGATGGTCGCGGACGAGCAGGCCAGCCACCGCCCCGTCCCCGAAGTTGTAGGTGAAGCGCGCCCGCTCGTTCGAGTAATCGAGGAGCTGCGACTCCTTGCAGGCAGCAACAATGAGGATCGTGCGCAGCTCCGGTTCAGCGAGCAGCAGGTCGCGACAGACCCGGAGCGCGACCGGCGTACCGCACGAGACGTAGTCGAGCTCGAGCCCGAAGGCGTTGCGACAGCCGAGCCGATGAGCGATGTGGGGCGCAGCCTGCCACACCGCATAGTCTTTCCAGGTCGAGCCGTAGTAGACGACGACGTCGACATCGGCCGGTTCCATCGCCCGCTCCTGGAGCAGGGTCTGGCCCACTCGTGTCGCCATGTCGCTGACGTGCTCATCGGGGGCCGCGATGTGCTTTCCGCGCAGCCCGAACTTCTCCAGGATGACTTGCTCGGGAATGCCGCTGAGCGCACCGATCTCGGCGGCGGTCATCCAACGGTCAGGCAGGTAGGCGGCCGTGCCGAGGATACCGACGTCGCTCACGGGACCGCCACCGTCGCCGTCTTAGGAGACCCAAGACGCCTCCTCTCGCGGCGCTCCAGCGGAGCGCCGCTCACCCGTCTCGCTCCCGGAACGCAACCGCCTGAGCTTCAGCGCCCCAACCGGATTCCGAGAGGCAGCGCTCGCGCAGCTCCGTCTTCAGCACCTTGTTCACCGCCGACCTTGGAAGCGCAGCGATGAAGCGGACCTCTTTCGGGACCTTGAACTTTGCGAGGCGCCGACGGCAGAACTCCACAAGCTCGTACGCCTGTACCGCGGCAGGCTCGCGGACAACGACGAAAGCGACCCCGACCTCGCCCCAGCGCTCGTGAGGTACTCCGACGACCGCAGCCTCCACGACGTGGGGGTGATCATGTAGGACGGACTCCACTTCGGCAGGGTAGATGTTCTCGCCACCGGAGATGAACATGTCCTTCACACGGTCGTAGATGCGGTAGAAACCGTCCTCGTCGCGCTCGGCGACGTCGCCGGTGAGAAGCCAGTCGTCCACGAATGCGCTGCGGGTCGCCTCGTCGTTGCACCAGTAACCGGGGAAGACGTTGGGACCCCGGACCGCGAGCTCACCGCTCGCCGCTCCCAGGAGGTCCCGCCCCGTCTCGGCGTCGCGCAGCTTCACCTCCACGTGGGGATAGGGCTTGCCGGCGTAGCCGAGCTTGCGCCTCGCATGCTCAGGAGGCAGGCACAGGACGTTCGGCGCCGCCTCGGTCAGTCCGTAACCCTGAACGACGTCGACACCGCGCTCGTGCCAGGTCTTCAACAGAGCCTCCGGCATCGGAGCACCCCCGACCACCGCCTGGCGCAAGCTCGAGAGGTCGACAGCGGCGAAGGCTGTCTCCTCGGCCATGAAGAGGTACGTCGCGGGGACTCCCATCATGGTCGTGACCCGTTTCCGCTCGATGAGGCTGAGAGCGCGTCTGGCATCGAACCCGGGCTCTAGGACGACGGTCGCGCCTTTCCACCACGCGAGCAATGGCTGGACGTTCCAACCTCCGACGTGGAACTGGGGCAGGACCTGTAGCACGACATCGGTGGTCATGAGGTCGACCGTGCGGTCGAGAGAGAGGTTCGTCCAGAAACAGTTCGCGTGTGTGAGCAGCGCTCCCTTGGGCATGCCGGTCGTGCCGGAGGTGTAGACCAGCAGGACCGGGTCGTCGTCGTCGACTCTGATGTGGCCGGCATCGCCGTCACCGCCCATGAAGTCGTCGAGTGCGTCACGGGCGAGCGCCAGACGCCGCGGGGACACGCGCGCCTGCGCGAGGGCATCGTTGGCGAGCTCGTCATGGTTGGACTCAACGAAGAACATGGCGGGCTCGGCGTCGTCGAGCTGGTAGGCGATCTCGGGGGCCGCCAGGCGCCAGTTCATGGGGGTGAGGATGAGCCGAGCCTTCGCACACGCGAACAACAGCTCGACATGTTCGGGACGGTTGCGGGTCAGGGTTGCAACCCGGTCTCCAGGCGTGAGACCGGTGCTGAGCAGCGCCGCAGCCAGCCGCTCCGAGCCTCGATCGAGTTGCGCGTAGCTTGTGAGCGAGAGCTCGGGGGGCCGATCGAGACCGAGGAAGTCGATCGCGGTCCGCTCGGGGGTGACAACGGCCCGGTCTCGCATCCAGCGGCCGATGGCAAGGCTCCCCCGTCGTGTGCCGCTCATCGAAGCTCTGAAAGCTCCGGGCGGGATGGGATATCTCCGAGGAGGAAGTCGGTGACCTCCCTCACGAACGCCTCCGGTGCCTCCCAGAACGACAGGTGGCCGGTGCCGGGGAGTCGGATCTGCCGGGCGGACGGGATCTGCTGCGCGAGAAGGTCGGCGTTTCGTGGGTCGACCACGTGGTCCCCTTCGCCGTGGATGACGAGCGTCGGCGCGCCGATGGAGCGCAGCCGGTCCCCCGCCTCGTAGGCCACGCCAGCGGCTGCCTGGGCTCGCCACCCGGCCGGATCTTGGGGCCGCTCGAGCCGCAGCGACACGAGGCGGTCGATGAGTCGCGGATTGGACTCGACCGTGTCGTCGTGGCAGGCGTTCTCGACTGCCCGGCGCAGCAACTCCCGCGGCTCGAGCTGCGTCATCTCCGCGATCAGTTGCTGCGTCCGCTCAGGCATCGGGTAAGCCGCCCCCCCGCCGGGGGTGGTCGCGACGAGCACGAGCCGCTCGACGCGTCGCGGATGGCGGGAGGCGAGTTCCAGGGCGATCATCCCGCCCAGGCTCGTGGCCAGCACGTGGGCGCGGTCGATATCGGCTTCATCGAGGACGGCGATGACGTCGGAGGCCATGTCCGCCGCGCTGTAGGGGCCCTCGGGAACGTCGCTGGCTCCGATGCCCCGGTTGTCGATGAGTACGAGCCGAAACCGGTGCCCGAGCGGCTCAACGATCGGTCCCCAACCCCACCGACCGTAGCCGAGTCCGTGCAGGAGCACGAGCCAAGGCGCGTCCTCGGGTGCCGCCTCATCCCGTAGCTCGAAGGCGACGCGAACGTCACCGTTCCAAGCGAAGCGGGTCGCGGTCATTGCGCCCTTTCACGTCGCGACGAATATAGACGACCACCGCTGGCTAGGCTCCGGTGGGGCTGGGTGGCGACGCTCGCGTCGTGGCGAGGTCGATGACGGCGAGTTCGAGGATGAGATCGGACGGAAGATCCGACCCCTTCAAGTCGAGATCGGCCCTCGCGGTCCGTTCGTGGCACCAGGCGAGCTCGCCTGGTTCGAACCGCCTCGCGAGCGCTGACAGGCGGCGGTGCTGGCCCGGAGAGACACCGACCTCCCTCGCAGGAGCGCCGGCACTGACCTGGAGCAGCTGCCGGAGACGGAACACGATCGCTCCAAGCACGCCGAGTGGCGCCTCACCTGCCCCTATCGCGCCCCGCAGCGCGACCAGGGCTTGGAATGGAGCACGTTCGACAATCGCGTCGGCTATCGCGAAGGCCCCACGGTTGCCGTGTCCTTCGACGACGCGCTCGACGTCGGCGGCAGAGATCAGGGCCCCCATGGGCGTCGCGGCCGCCACCTGAGCGCACTTGGACGCGAGGGTGGCGGGGTCAGTGCCAGCATGGCCGAGCAGCGCACGGACGGCAGCCGGGTCGGCGCTGCGCCCGAGGCGTCGCAGCTCGGCCTCGGCCATGGCGTCCCATTCCCTCCTCGCCCAGGGTTTCGGCGCCACCACGTCAATGCGTTGGCCCACGGCAGCCGCGCGCTGGGCGAGGGACCGGATTCGCCCTGTTCCTTGTGCGACGAGCACGAGCGTGGACGCCGGGTCGGGCGCCTCGAGGTAGGCGCTGACCTGTTCGGCGAGGCTTCTCGAGAGGCTCTCGGCCCCTCGTACGACGACGCAGCGGACACCGCCGAAAAGCGACGCGGTGCGTAGCTCGGGCAGCTGCGTGACCTGAACGGCATCCACCCGAGCAACCTCGAGCTGCGGCTCGGCGGCACGGACATCGGCGAGGAGGCGCTCGAGCGCCCGCTGGAGCAGCAGTTCGTCGTCGCCGGCGATGAGGTAGACAGGAGCACGGACTGCCATGGCG
>JALYGD010000127.1 GCA_030777265.1 Actinomycetota bacterium
GTGTCCCCTCGACGGTGAGCGTGGCGAGCAACTCGACGGTCGCATCCTCGAAACCAACCGCCCCGACCAGGTCACCGGTAGCGACCACCAGGTCAAAGGACTCGCCGGCAAGGCTCCGGATGAAGCCCGCGAGGGACTCATCCGATGATGCGAGGTGCAAGTCGGAGACGTGCAACACTCGCAGAGGCCCAGACCCTGGGGACCGCAGGGCCCCTGGCAGCGCTTCCCGTCGCAGCCGGTACCAGCGCCGCTCGACGAGAGCCCCATAGGCGACACAGGCCACGCTGACCGAAGCCGCCGCAGCGACGGCGCGGACCGGCCTCACCCTCGGTCGGGCTCCCTGCGCGCGTACCGATCCTGTCCGTCGTACGGCGGGTACTCGTCGTACGGCGGGTACTCGTCGTACGGCTGGTTCCCGTCGTACGGCGCGTCCTCGTCAAGCTCCTCGTGATACGACTCCGGGCGCTCGTCGTCGTACACGCCGACCGTGAGCGTGACGCGACGGCCGGGGGACAGCTCGCTGCCCGGTTCAGGGGTCTGTAGCAGGACAATCCGGTGCTCGCTG
The DNA here is from genome assembly GCA_030777265.1 of Actinomycetota bacterium. Taxonomy (GTDB): domain Bacteria; phylum Actinomycetota; class Nitriliruptoria; order Nitriliruptorales; family JAHWKO01; genus JALYGD01. The sequence goes on from JALYGD010000127.1 coordinate 566, forward strand.
CGCTTGGTTACCATGCGCTCCACCGTCCGGATGTGGTAGCCGGCCCCGCTCAGTATGCGCACCGCCTCCGCCTCGCGGATCCCGACGACGTTCGGGACGGTTGGTTTCGGCGCTTCGCCCCGACCGTCGCTGACGGTGACCCTGACGACCCCGCCGATGGCGATGTCGCTTCCAGCGGAAGGGGACTGTGCGACGACGATGCCAGCGGGCCGGTGGTCGGTCGTGGTCTCGACCTGAGTCTTCAGCTGTTTGCCCTCGAGCAGGGTTCGAGCGTCAGCCTCGCGCATGCCCACGACCAAGGGCACGGTGGTCGTGGCGATCGGCGGCGGAGTCGCGAGGGGCTCCACCGCGATGCCCTCGAGAGCGGCGGCCATGTAGTCCGCCCACATCTGCCCGGGGATGGTGCCGCCGGTTACGCGCTCGTACCTTTTTCCGCCGGCCTCGACGCTGAGCATCGGTCTCGGGATTTCGTACCCGACCCAGGTGGCGGTCGCGTATTGGGGCACGTAACCGTTGAACCAGGCGTCGACCCAGTGCTGGGTCGTGCCGGTCTTACCCGCTACCGGTCGGCCGAGCTGCTGGGAGATGAATCCGGCGGTGCCGCCGGGAGACGGAGGCCCCACCAGGATGTCGGTGACACGGTTGGCCACGCCCTGCTCGAGCACCGGTTCACAATCGTCGACGTGCTGGTAGATGAGGTTCCCCTGGGGGTCCTCTATGCGGGTGACGGCGAAAGGCGCGCAGCGTACGCCGTGGTTGGCGAGCGTCGCGAACACCCCGGCTATCTCGAGCGGATAGGCGTTGGCGGTCCCCAGCCCGATGGAGCACGACTTCGATCCGAACTCGTCGAGGTTCGGAGAGTGCCCGATTCCCAGCGTCCTTGCCATCCGCTTGACCTTCTGCACCCCGACCGCGGCGGTCAGCTTCACGTGGAAGACGTTGCTCGACCGCTTCACCGCCTCGTACATGTCCATGTAGCCGCCGCCTCCTCCCTGGTAGTTCTCGGGCGCATAGGGACCCTCGTTCTGCCCGACGCAGCCCTCGATCGCCTGACCAGAGGTTGTCTCGGCTGCCCATCCCGGGGAGAAGCCCTCTTCTAGCGCGGCGGCGATGACAATCGGCTTGAACGAGGAACCAGGCTGGCGTCCGCTGCCGCCTGCTCCCGGCACCGCGGGGTTGACCTTCGTCACGGCGCAAGCTGAGACCCCCTCGGGACAGTCGCCGAACGATTTCGGCCCCACTGCCATCGTGGCGACTGCACCCGTGCTCGGCTGGAGGGTGACGATGGCAGCGAGCGGGTCCCCGACGGGGTCGTCGAGGTAGCGGCTGATGGTCCTCTCGGCGAGTCCTTGCAGGCGGGGGTCGAGAGTCGTATGGATGACGAGCCCGCCGGTCAGCAGGCGCTTCCAACGCTCCTGCTCGTCGGAGCCGAGCGCAGCCTGCGCATCGGGCTGCAGGTCGACCTCTGACTCGGCGAGCAGGCGCTTGACCCAGTCGACGAAGAAGGGCTGCGTGGGGCCAGAGTCCTCGGCCACGTTCAGGCCCAGTGGGCGGCTCTGCGCCGCGTCGACCTGCCCGGGCGTGATGAACCCTTCGGAGGCCATCTGCTCCAGGACCCGTTTTCGTCGGGCGCGAGCGGCTTCGGGGTTGCGGGTGGGGTTGTTGTTCTCGGGTGAGCGGATGAGCCCGGCGAGCAAGGCCGCTTCGCCGACATCGATCTCGCTGATGTGCTTGGAGAAGTAGTGTTGGGCCGCCGTGCCGATGCCGTACACCCCATCGCCGAAGTAGACCGTGTTCACATACCGCTCGAGGATCTCGGCTTTCGACAGGCGCTTCTCGAGCTTGACCGCGTAGATGGCCTCCCGGATCTTGCGGTCGAGGGTCTGTTCGTTCGACAGGAGCGCGTTCTTCACGTACTGCTGCGTGATCGTCGAGCCGCCCTGTTCGATCGCGCCCGAGCGCAGGTTCGCGACGAGGGCGCGCAGGATGGCCTCGTGATTCAAGCCGTGATGGTTCCAGAAGTCGGCATCTTCGGTGGCGAGAACGGCGCTCTGCGCGATTGGTGGAACCTGGTCGAGCGTCACGTAGACGCGGTTCTCCACGCCGTGGAGGTCAGCGAGCTTCGAGCCATCGGCTGCGAGGACGACCGAGGTCTGTGCTGGTCGCTCGAGATCCTCGGGCAAGGGAGGGACGTCAAGTACCGTTGAGCGGACACTGGACATGCTTCGGTTCACTACCAGGGCCGCCGGCAGGAACAGCGCACTCAAGAAGACCCCGGCGCCCACGACGACGACAGCGAGCAGCAAGAGCCGCGCGAGGAGCTCAGCTCGTCGCGCGGCGGCATCGTAGGTTGTCACCGGCCCTCCACAGGCCTGGGTCGCGTCGTGGGCGGGCAATCGCGCGACACCGAGCGTTCCCCAGAGGGCTGCCGCACGCCGGTCGCGAAGCGCTCGACCGCACACCCGGATTGTACTAGCCGCGCAGAAAGGGTGGCGGGCCCCGGTCAGGGCCGCCGGTCGACGCATACGGTTGGAAGCGCGAGCCGGCACGCGGACCCAACAAACCGCCTCGAATTTGTCGTCCGAGCGCAACCAGAGGCGGCTCTGAATCGCCTGAAGAGAAGACAGGAGACTCAGCAGGGGGAGTGCCCGCTGCTTCTGCGCCAGCCGGAACCGTGTCACCAGCTATGAGTCCAGCCTGAGGCCAGGCGACCGACGCCGGGTGAAGTCGAAGGAGGTCGAGTGGTGCCCAACACGGGGTGGATGGATAGCGCCGGGTGCCGGGATCAGGATCCAGAGGCGTTCTTCGTCCGGGGTGCGGCGCAAAGCCGGAAGGCCGTGCGCATCTGCCAGCGATGCGTCGTCCGCGACCTCTGTCTGAATTACGCTGTGGAGCACGAGATCGACCTCGGCATCTGGGGAGGCCTCACCGAGCGGCAACGACGCCGCCTGCTGCGTACGCAGGCGGCTGAGCGGGCTGCCGCGGCTGTCTAGCGGCATCCGAGACGAACGGCGAAGCGCACGTAAACCCCAGTGCGCCGATCTAGTTACGGGCGCGGGTAAGGGCATCCGCGACCTCGGCGAGCATCCCCAGGTCGTGGACGTCGGAACGCAGCAGCGGCACCTCCACGAGCGCAGGAGGCGTCAGGCCGTAGAGCGCCGCGGCGATGTCGCGGCGTTCGCGCAGCGCGAGGTTCTGCGTGTCCGCGAGCAGGCGCAGTGCTCCCGCGGCTGCCTGCCCCTGGAAGCTGTCGGGCTGCGCCTGGGCAGCACCTCGGAGCTGCTCGTCGCTGGGGCAGTCGCCGCAGGAGAGATGCACCCGATTGACGACCATGCCGGCGGTGTGAAGACCTTCCTGCTGGAGTCGCTCGAGGAAGAAGTGTGCCTCGCGCAGAGGTGGAGGCTGGGGTGTGGCCACGACGACGAAGCGCGAATCTGGTGCACCGAGCAAGGCGCGCACCTCCTCCGCGCGCTCCTTGAACCCGTCGTACATGCCCTCGAAGTTGCGGAAGAAGTCGGCGAGGTCCTCGAGGAGCTCCATACCCGTCACCCGCCCCG
>JALYGD010000128.1 GCA_030777265.1 Actinomycetota bacterium
ACACGCTTGCGTCGTTCGTGTCTGGCAGTTCCCGGGTCGGACGAGAAGATGATGAGCCGAGCGATGGACAGCGGAGCCGACCAGATCTTCCTCGACCTCGAGGACTCGGTGGCGCCGAACGAGAAGAAGGGCGCTCGGAGGAAGGTCGTGGAAGCGCTCAACACTCACGACTACGGCGATGTGGTCACGGTCGTGCGCGTCAACGGAGTCACGACGCGGTGGTGCTACGGCGACATCATCGAGCTCATGCGCGGTGCCGGCGACAGGCTCGATTGCATCATGATTCCGAAGGTCTGCAACGCCGGGGAGATGTGGTTCGTCGAGAACCTCCTCAACCAGCTCGAGCAGGACCTCGAACTCGACCAGCGCATCGGCCTCGAGGCGCAGATCGAGACCGGGACCGGCTCGGTGAACATGTACGACCTCGCGACAGTGACTGACCGCATCGAAGCACTCGTGTTCGGCCCTGGCGACTACGCCGCCGACCAGGGCATCGTCCAGCTCGAGTTGGGCAGGCTCGAACGCGAGTTCCCCGGCTACCAGTGGCACTACATCAACGCGCAGATCACCAACACCGCCCGCGCTGTGAGCTGCCAGGCCATCGACGGGCCCTACGCGGACTACAACGACCCGGAGGGTTATCGGGAGATGGCCAGACGCGCGAAGCTGCTCGGCATGGACGGAAAGTGGTGCATCCATCCCAGCCAGGTTGAGCTCGCAAACGAGGTCTTCTCGCCAACGAAGGAAGAGTTCGACTTCGCCCGGCGGATGCTGGACGCCTACCAGCAGGCGATCGATGCCGGCAGAGGCGCTGCCCGGTTCGAGGGCAAGATGATCGACGAGGCGTCCCGCAAGATGGCCGGCAAGATCGTCAGGCGGGGCGAGGCATCTGGCCTGGCCTGAACGGCCGGGGACCCTACTCCCCTCTATGGCTGCGTCTGCTCGCTATGAGCCCGGCAACCGCGGCGAGACCTGCCCCGGCCGCCACGGCTGGATTCGCCGTGTTGGGGTGGCGGCGCGCTTCTCCTCGCGCAATGGCGTGCCTCCTCCCGTGAGCCCCAGACGGATGACCTCGGCGAGTTGCAAGGGCTGGCGGTGCCCTTGCCTGACGGCGGGCCTCCCCGCCTGGTTTAGGAACCCTGCAGCGTCCCCGTCGCGCTGACCTCCCCGACGTTGGCGAGCGCCTTGGAGACCGGGCACTGGGCCTTGGCCTGCTCGAGCTTGTCCTGGAACTCGTCGTCGGCCAGTTCCGGCACGGCCGCCTCGGTGTTGAGCTCGATGCGGGTGATGGTCGGGGCGCCCTCCACCCGCTCGATCGTCACCCTGGCCGTGGTTGAGATGGCGCTGGGCTCGTAGCCCGCTTCAGAGAGCAAACCCGCGAGGAACTGCGAGAAGCAGCCGGCATGGGCAGCCCCGAGCATCTCCTCGGGATTGGTGCCCTCCTCCTCGGCGAAGCGCGAGCCGCGGGTGAACGGGGCCTCGTACCCCTGAGTGGGCAGCCGCATCGAGCCCTTGCCCTGCTCGAGGGTGCCTTCCCAGCGGGCCTCGGCTGTGCGCGTAGGCATGGCCGTTCCTCCTGTGCAGATCCGGTTAGGTTGCCGACAGCGAGCACGACCCTAACGCGGTCGAGTCACTCGACCGGGCTGGGACTCCCAGCGGTCGACCGCGTTCTGCTGGCCCTCCCGGCCCCCAGAAGCAGAGCCCCGAGCCCGAAGAGCACAACGAGGAACCTCACCCAGCCACCGACGACGGGCAGGGCGGTGAGCATCACGACGGGCGCCAGGCCCAGGGCGATGAGGCCCAGCTGGCGGGACCGCGGCGCCGTCGCTGCCCCAGCCGACACCAGCAGCCCCAGGGCGAGCCCGGCCACGGCGTCCGCTACGAACACCACCGCTACGGCGAAGACCAAGCTCAAAGCCCCCGCAGCCAGTACGGCTGAGAGGATGGTCGTGGCCGCGAGGCTTCCGAGGCCCAACAGCGCGAGGACGACGGCGGTCAGGACCGCCACGACGATCACGACGAGGACGGCCACCACGAACCCGACGATCCCGAGCAGCCCGACCCCCAGGGATGGCAAGGGCCGCTGCCGCAGCCGGCCGGCCGCCCCCTGGAGGACAGTAGGGGCCAGCCACAGGAGGAGGCCAGCCAAGAGCAGGACTGCACCGTAGCGACGCACGGCCGCCAGGATCTGGTCAACAATGGTGGGAGGCGCCTTCTCCTCCTCGTCCACGGTCACGTTCTCGGTACCTCCCACCCTCCCCTGCCGCGAATAGCTGCCGGCGTTCCCCAAGACGTTTCCGATCACCTCCCCGTCCATCCTCGCCTGACCGGCCGAGAAGACCAGGTCCTCGCCCACCGTCCCTGAAATGCCCGCCTGACCCCCTGTGAAGAAGATGTCCTCCCTCACCGCTCCCCCGACCGAAAGTTGTCCCCCCGCGGCCCGGATGTCGCCTCCTACGTCTCCCGGGACGGACAGCCTCCCACCAGCCATCACCACATCGCCGCCCACCCTGCCGCTGATCTGCACCTGCCCTCCGGCGGCCACCACGTCTCCGTCCACCGCCCCGTCCACCCGCACCGTCCCCCCGCTCGCATACAGGTCGGATGGGACTCTCTCGCCGGATGGGACGACTACGTTCGGACCGGTGCGGAGCTTGCCCCCCAGCTCCTGCTCTTGAGCCGCCGCCATGCCTGACAGGACGAGGGCTGCCACGACCATGGCCGGAGCCAGGACACGGCCTCCACGCCGCTCATGTCTTCCCACGGCTTCTCCTCGTGGAGCAGGGGACGTTTCGTGAGTATCGGACACGCCGGCGGGGCGGGTGCACCGGCCGCTTCGCCTGCCCGCTGAGCCGCTTTGGCCCGGCTTGGCTACACAAGATCGCCACCGTCAGGAAGGAGATTCACATGCCGCCGATCGGAAGGGAGCTCGGTCTCAGCTGGATCCTGATGTTGCTCGTGGTCGTGGCCGCCTTGGGCATCTACGGGACGGTCATTGTCTTCAGCCGTCTCGCCGGCATCCGCAGCCACTCGCGGATGTCCACGTTCGACTTCGTTACCACGGTTGCGATCGGGACCATCGTCGGACGTGTCGTGCTCGTGCGCACCTCGCTCGTTGCCGGTGTCCTCGGCCTCGCCAGCCTCTTCGGTTTTCAGGCGATCGTCGCCTACCTGCGCATGAAGGCCGGGTTCGGTCGCTTCGTCGACAACCCTCCCGTCCTGCTCATGGCGGGTCCGCACCTGCTGCACGATGGGCTGCGACGGGCGCACGTGACCCAGGACGACGTCTTCGAGAAGCTGCGCCTCAATGGCGTAGGCAGCCTCGACGTGGTCAAGGCCGTCGTGCTCGAGCGCAGTGGTGACATCAGCGTTATCCACGGGGAGGTGGAGGTCGACCCGGACCTCTTTCCGAACGTCATCGGCCGTGAGCAGCTTGATGCCGACGGGGCACTTGGGAGGTGACCTTCTGGCTGGGCCGGCGGCACAGGCAGCTCGCCACGCCGAGCACCAGCGATGGTGTGGAGGGCAGCAGTCGGACCATCCCCCGAGAAAGCCACCTGTCCTGCGGCCAGCGTTCGACTAGCCGGGAGGGAACAGTCTCCTACGTTCCGTGAACCTCACGATGATCT
>JALYGD010000129.1 GCA_030777265.1 Actinomycetota bacterium
AGTTCCAGGGCCTCCTCGACCAGCTTCTGGGCCCGAGCGCCGTCGTTCTCGAGCATGAAGGTGAGCCCGATCGCCGCGCTCGAGCGGGCCTCGCCGGCTCGCACTCCCACCTCGTGGCACAGCCGCCGGCCTTCCTCGAAGTTCTGGCGCGCCCGCTCGGGCGAGCCCCCGAACATCTCCACCAGGCCCTCGAAGATCCACGCCCACCCCTCGAGTGCCCGCTCGCCCAGTTCCGCGCCGAGCTCACGCGCCTCGGCCAAGACCCGTCGCGCGGCGTGGGGGTCGCCGGTCCACCAGGCAAGCGCTCCGGCGGATATCTGGACGTTGACCCGGTCGACGTCACGGGCGGGACAGCGTTCGAGCACCACCTCGGCGAGGCGCCGACCGTCGGCCTGTCCGAGGACGAGGAACAGATCCATCATCGCCGCCAGCAGCCGTAGTCCGGCACACGGATCAGCCACGGCGGCCCACTCCAAGGCGGCGCGAACGTTGCCGTAGTCGGCCTCCAGCTCGTCCACGAACTGGTGGGCACCAGTCGACCGCGGCGGCCACACCGAATACGCGCTCCCCGCCTCGGACGCCTCTCGGGCCTCGTTGCCGAGGGACAGGAAATGCCGGAAATGGCGTCGCCGGGCGAGGTCGAGCTCGCCGGCGGCGACGAGCAGCTCGTGGGCGTACTCCCGCACCGTCTCGAGCATCCGGTAACGGGTCCGGCCCCGAGATCCGGGCACCACGGTGACGACCGACTTGTCCACCAGGCGGGCCAGCACCTCGAGCGACAGGCCCGGGGCAACCGCCTTCGCCGCCTCGGCATCGAAGCCGCCCACGAACACGGCGAGGTGCCGGAACGCCTCCTGCTCGCTGGGATCGAGGAGCTGGTGGCTCCATTCCACCGCAGCACGCACGCTGCGGTGGTGTGCCGGGGACTGCCGACGCACCGAGCCCAACTGGTCGAGGCGTGCCTCGAGACCAGCGAGGATCTCCCTCGGCGACATGGCGCTCGTTCGGGCCGCGGCCAGCTCGATCGCCAGCGGTAGCCGATCGAGGCGCTCGCACAGGGTGCTGATGGTGAGCTCCGTGTCCTCGTCGGGCAGGAACTCGGGCCGGCGCTGGCGCGCCCGCTCCACGAACAGGCGATGGGCGTCCTCCGGTGCGAGCGGGTCGAGCCTCCATACCGTCTCGCCGCTGACCCCAAGGGGCTCGCGGCTGGTGGCCACGATGCGGACGTGGGGGCAGGATCGCAACAGGGCGCCGGCGACCTCGGCACACTCGTCGATCACGTGCTCACAATTGTCGAGCACCACCAGCGCGTCCCGCTCGGCCAGGTACCGCTGCAGCGCATCGACCGCATTCGTCCGGCTAGGGGCCTGAACCCCGAGGACGCGGGCAGTCTCGGTGGCGACCTGGGGCGTGCGAGGTCCGGCAGCGAGATCGACGAGCCACACGCCGTCGAGTCGCCGGGGGAGCTGACGGCGAGCCACCTCCGTCGCCAGACTGGTCTTGCCTACGCCTCCTGGGCCGGTCACCGTCAGAAGCCGGCACCTGCGGAGCGCTTCGCTGACAAGCTCGACGTCCCGCGTCCGTCCGATCAGCGAGGTAAGGGAGGTAAGGGAAGCCGGCATCGGTGACCCGGCGAGACCCTTGCCACTGAGGTCGTCCTCTGGCCGAGGCGAGCCCACCGCCCGAGTCTTCCACCTGCTGCTTTGACCCGCTCTCCGCAGTGATTCCGCAATTCCACTGACGCCCTCGGCGTGGAGTCGTCGTACCGTCCACCTACATGGCAATGCCGGGGAGGGCGCTATGAGAATCGGGGGTAACTGAAGTGTCGACCTTCGTGCTCGTGCACCCGGCCTGGTTCGGCGGCTGGTGTTGGAAGAAGCTCGTCCCGGCGCTGCAGTGTGCGGGACACACCGTCCATGCGCCGACATTGACCGGCCTGGGAGAGCGGGCCCATCTCGCCGGCCCCGAAGTGGGGCTGAGCACACACATCGATGATGTCGTCAGCGGCTTGGTCTTCGAGGATCTCGACGCCGTGACACTGGTGGGAAGCAGCTCGGGGGGTACGGTCGTCACCGCCGTGGCCGACCGCGTGCCCGAGCGCATCGAACGGGTCGTGTACCTGGACGCGTTCGTGCCCGCTGACGGGCAGAGCACCTCCGACCTCGTCGCACGCGATCGCTGGGCGGCGATGGAACACCTCCTCGCCGCCGAGGGCGACGGGTGGTTCCTGCCTCGGTTCTCGCCCGCGC
>JALYGD010000130.1 GCA_030777265.1 Actinomycetota bacterium
TCCGGGTGGGTGGCGTGAACGTCCGCCATGCGTTTCCTCCTGGCTCGCTACGGACGAACCTAAGCGGTGGAGTGTTCCCCACCTGCGGCTTCCTCGAGCGGCTCGAGCGCCCAGCCGTACACCCCTGTGAGCGTGACGGTGAGGCCCACCACCACCCCGAGAATCCCCCATACCGACCATAGGGTCGAGGCGGCCTGATCAGGGCGGATGTAGACCAGCCCGTAGCCGGCGATCAGGAGGCCCACTGCCACGACGAACGGCCAGTACGAGGGGTCGGGCAGGTGGATGCCGCGCTCTCGGCCGCCGGAATTGAGGCTGGGGTGGTCGGCCGCGGCTCCAGCGGGCACCCGCACCGGTCGTCCCTCGCGGTCCTCCTCGTACTTGCGGTGCCACCACTCGTCGCGCGCGCCGACGACCGGGACCTCGTGGAAGTTGTGCTCGGGTGTCGGCGACTCGACGCTCCATTCGAGGGTCCGCCCGTCCCACGGGTCGCCCGGCGCGGCCTCGCCCCGACGGCGCGTGAAGGTGACGTTCGCCATGAAGACGAGGACCGACAGGGCGATGACGAACGCTCCCACCGTGGACAGCAGGTTCATGAGGTCCCAGCCCATGCCGGGGGGGTAGAGGTAGGTCCGCCGCGGCTGACCCCACAGGCCCGCGAAATGCATGGGGAAGAAGGTGAGGTTGAACCCGACGAACATGCTCCAGAAGTTCAACTTGCCCAGGCGCTCGTCGAGCAACCTTCCGAAGATCTTCGGCCACCAGTAGTAGATGCCGGCGAAGATGCCGAATATCGCGCCGCCGAAGAGCACGTAGTGCAGGTGGGCGACGATGTAGTGCGTGTCCGTCTGCTGGTAGTCGTGGGGGGCGATGGCGTGCGTGACGCCTGACAGGCCACCGATGGTGAACTGCGCGATGAGCCCGAGGGCGAACAGCATCGCCGTCGTGAGCCGCAGCCGTCCCCCCCAGGTCGTCGCGAGCCAGTTGAAGATCTTGATGCCGGTGGGTACCGCGACGACCATGGAGGACAGCGCAAAGCCAGTGTTCGCGATCGGGCCGAGTCCGGCGGCGAACATGTGGTGGGCCCACACGCCGAAGCCGATGAACGCGATCGCTGCGCCGGCGAAGACGACGGCCGGATAGCCGAACAGGGGTTTGCGCGAAAAGACCGGCAGCACCTCGGAGACGATCCCGAAGGACGGCAGGATCATGATGTAGACCTCGGGATGCCCGAAGACCCAGAAGAGGTGCTGCCAGAGGATGGGGTCCGCCCCGGCCGAGACGTCGAAGAAGTTCGAGCCGAAGATGCGGTCGAACGTGAGCTCGAACAGCCCCACCGCGAGGACCGGCAGGGCGAACAGCAGCAGGAACGCGGTGACGAAGGTCATCCAGGTGAACACCGGCATGCGCAGGAGCGTCATCCCGGGCGCGCGCAGGTTGAGGATGGTCACGATGAAGTTCACCGCGGTGGCGAGTGACGCGACGCCGAGGATCTGCAGACCCACGGCGTAGAAGGTCATGCCGTGACCGGGGTTGTACGTGAAGGTCGAGTTCGGGGCGTAGCCGAACCACCCGCCCGACGGGGCGCCTCCGAGGAAGAAACTCGAGTAGAGGAAGATGCCGCCCGCGAGGAACACCCAGTAGCTGAAGGCGTTCAGGCGTGGGAAGGCCATGTCACGGGCGCCGATCTGGATCGGCATGACATAGTTCATGAACGCTGCGGTCAGCGGCATGATCACGAGGAAGATCATGGTGAGCCCGTGCATGGTGAACAGCTGGTTGTACACCTCGGCGCTCAGCACGTCGCCGTTGGGCTGGGCGAGCTGGAGGCGGATGAGTAGCGCCTCGGCGCCTCCGATGAGGAAGAACACGAAGGCTGCTCCGCCGTAGAGGATGCCGATCTTCTTGTGGTCGACAGTGGTCAGCCAGCCGGCGAGCCCGTGCTTCGCTCGTGGACGGCGGAGGACTGCGGTGTGCTGGGCCATGCCGGCGGTTGCCATCGGCCTCCTACCTTCGCGGGGCTGCGGGTGCAGGTCAGGTCGTTGTCGCGTCTATGAGAGGCCTAGTGGGGTGGGCTTCTCAGCGTACGAAGGAACGCGAGTAGCGCCTCGATCTCGTCGGGGTTCAGACCGAGGTCCGGCATGCCAGCGACCGCCGTCTGGCCTTCCGCCAGCTGTTGGCCGGGCGGCGCCGGCGGCTGCATTGGTTTCATGGCAGGGGGGTCCGCGAGCCAGCGCCGGACGTTTTCGTCGCTGTTCTCGAATATCGCGCCGGCGAACCACTCGCGGTCGGAGAAGTAGGTGAGGTCGGGCCCCGTCGTCCCACCCGCGCCCGGGTACCCGCGGATTGTATGGCAGGCAGTGCACTGCTGGCCTGCGAATAGCTGCGCGCCTTGGGCGGCGAGGCCGGTCTCGTCGCCGATACGTTGGGGGGTGGCCTGCTCTCGTGCCCATGCCTCGAAATCGGAGGGCGGGGTGGCGACGACCCGCAGGCGCATGTTGGCGTGGGACAAGCCGCAGTACTCCGTGCACTGCCCGAAATAGGTGCCCGGCTCGTCGGTCTCGAGTTTGAGGATGCTGGTCCGGCCGGGCACGGTGTCCTGCTTGCCGGACAGCTTGGGCACCCAGAAGCTGTGGATGACGTCGGCTGAGGTCATCTCGAGGAACACCGTGCGGCCGGTTGGGATGTGGAGGATGTTGGCCGTCTTCAACTGCGGATAGTCGGGGTAGGCGAACTCCCACCACCACTGGTGGCCGATCACCTGGACCCTGAGCGCGTCCGGTGGTTCGTCTGCGAGCAGGAACAGCGTCCGCACGGTCGGGAACGCGACGCCCGCGAGCAGCAGGGCCGGAATGATCGTCCACAACGCTTCGAGCCGCGGGTTGCCGTGGATCTGCTTCGGCAGGCGCCGGTCCTCGCCGCGCCGCTCCCGGTAGCGGAAGATCGAAAACAGCAGCAGCCCCTCGACCAGCACGAAGATGACGAGGGCGAGGGCGAGGACGAGGTTCCACAGGCTGTCGAGTTCGACCGCAAATCTTCCCACCGGCTCGAGAAAGTTCTGGGGCTGGTGGGGCTGCTCGATAGGCGTCTGGGTGGCGTTTTCCACGCAGCCGACCAGTGCGAGCGGCACAGCGACGAGGAGGGCGCCGCCCAACAGCCCTCGCCAGGGTCGGCTTCGCACCGCCACCTCGTCCCTTCGCCGTGCGGCCACTCACCGGAGCGGGGTTGGACGTCTCCCGGGCAGGCAGCCTCGCGGGGGAGACCCCCGCACCCCCCGGGCGGGGAGGCCGTAGCTTGCGTGACCAGGCCTGCGGGGGACACCCCCGCACGATTTGCCTTGTCATACAGTGGTCGGCGGAGACTAGCGCAGCGGATTGCAGGGTGACCAATCACCCGGATTTCGGCTCGACCCAACTCGCGCAAAGTCGCGCCGGCTCAGGCGACCAGCACCGTCACCGTCTTAGGAAACCTAAGACGGCTCCTCTCGCGTCGCTCCTGCGGAGCGCCGCTCACG
>JALYGD010000131.1 GCA_030777265.1 Actinomycetota bacterium
GTGCCTCGGGGCGTCGGCGTTCACGCGGAGCTGGCGGTTTGCCCTTGGCTGCGGGAGCGGCGGATGAAAGCCACCGCCGCCAACAGGGCGAGTCCGGCGCCGAGCAGGGCCGCGCCCAGGATGGTGATGACCTGGGCCAGCGGGGACGTCCCTTCGTCGGCCACGGCGAGGGCACTCGTGTAGATGTCCTGGGTCCCCGAAACGCTGGTGCCGTTGCGGGTGTCGGACCATGACACCAGCATCCGGTCGTCCCACGAGGCGACCGACACGGGGACCACCACGAAGTAGTCGTTGTTCCAGGTCCCGATGCTGCGGTCGATGAGGGTGTCGTTGACTTCGACGTTCTCGCTCCAGGTCGCTCCCCCGTCGGTGGAGCTGGTGGTGAAGACGCTCTGGAACACCCCGATGTTGCTGCTGAGATCGAGGGGTTCGCCGGGCTCGACCACCACGTCGTTGCCGTGGGTGCGGTAGTCGCCGCCGGGCGGCGGGTTGAGGTCGTTGCGGAAGTCGTACCAGGCCACGTCCAGCCGGCCGCTCGGGCTCTGGGAGATCTGGGGGTAGAACTGCCCGATGTTGTTCTCGGCCAGGTCGTCGTTCAGGCGCATCGCTTCCGACCAGGCCGACCCGTCTGGGGAGCTGGTGTGGAACACGTCGAGGTCGCCGTTGCGGTTGTCGTGGTACACGACGTGGAAGGTCCCGGCGTCGCGGTCGTAGAGGGGGATGGGCTCGCTGGCGTCGAGGGCCGAGGCCAGCAGTGTGGGCTCGTCCCACGTCTGGCCCCGGTCGGCGGAGCGGCTGACGAACAGCTTGGTCTGCTCGGGGGGTGCATCATCCTCGGTCTGGGGCGCGGACTCTCGATAGAAGGCGAAGAGCTCGCCGTCGACGACGACCGGGCGGGGGCCGTCGAAGCCGGGGTTCACTTCCAGCATCTCGAACGGCTCGCCGAAGGTGGTGCCGCCATCCTCGGAGATGGCCATGAACGGTCGGGTAGGTGGTCGAGGTTGCTGCCCGCCCTGGGAGCGGCGCCACATGGCGTAGATCAGCTCGGGATTGTCGGGGTCGATGGCCATGTGAGCCTGGAAGTTGACCTCGACCTCGGTGGGAGCGGATCTGGTCCCGTCGTCGATGATGGTGGTCTCCCACGAAGACCCGCCGTCGTCGGAACGGCCGAGCAGCACGGTCCGGGAGAGCACGGCCGGATTGGAGTGGTTGCCGGCGAACAGGTAGTACAGCGTCCCGTCGGGCGCCTGGTCCAGCTCGGTGCGGATGTTCTGGGACCCGCTCCCGAGTGTGCAGTCGGTGTGGGGCGCGACCTCGGGAGACTGCTCGGCGCCGGGGTCCTTCTCCGTCTCCACCAGTGAATCCACCGTCTCCTCCACCGCCGACCACGTTCCGCCCTGGTTGGTCGAGACGTAAAGACGGCAGTCACCGGTCTGCAGCTCGGACTCGGAGAGATACACGGTGTCGGCGTCATCCTCGTCGATCATCAGGAACGATGCCTCGTGGGTACGACTGACGGCGGCGTCGTCGGTGACCAGGACATCGGGTGTCGCCGAGGTCGGTTCACCCCCGCTCGATCCGCACGCCGATGTGGCCGAAGCCAGAGCGAACCCGGCCGCGATGCTGCGTCTCATCCTCACACTGCCCCCGTTCCTCGCGTCGGTCGAGGACACCCTAGGTTTCTTGCCGCTCATCCTCCAGTCCGCTGGTAGGTGTTTACTGGCTATAGCGGAGCATCGTCCGGCTCGCGGGACCAACGGCGAGCCCGCACGATGACGTCCACGGCGAGGGCGGCCGAACGTCGTGGGTGCAGTCGAGACCATGCTGGCGGCGGCGACGGGTACCCGACCTCGCTCACTTGCGATCCGTTCGCAGTATGCGCGGGCTGAACGGCCTTCAACGTGACGGCGACGCCGTACGTGAGGTGATGATGGCAGCGGACCTTGGCGCTGAGACAGACCGCTCCTTCTTTCGCGGAACCCAGCAGTGGACCGAGCGGGCTGCCGCGTCTGGGAGCGATGTTGTCCACCGTACGTGGGTCAGCGGCCACGACATGGTGATGTGGGAGGGGGAGCTTCCGGGCGGCGCTCGAGCGGGCGTTTACCGGGCTGGAGCCTTGACTGCCCCGCCGTCTCGGATCGTTCGGGCAGCCGGCACAGCGCTCCCTCTCGCCGTCGGTGATGTGCACGATGTTCGTAGCGTGACGCCCTCAACTCACCGGCACCGCGACCGGCATTCCCGGCCACGCCGGGCGACATTGTGCCCGCATCCCGCTCGCTGAAGCTCCCTCGGGCCCGCCGGGCTGCCCCCTCTGTAGGCATCTCTCACTGTGAAATGGGTGGCAAAACCAGCACGCGATAGAAGTCACGCAACATCGCGATCTCTGCTCCATGGTGGATCACCTCGTCGAGAACGTGCCCGACGAATCCGTAACGCGGCTGCTGCGCGTAGGGACCCCCAATCTCCCCCACGGGTTCCCACAGGAGCTTGTCGTCCAGCTTGTTGAGGTTCGCGGACCAGTAGGCGTATCGCTCATCCAATCGCTCGAGGGCACCCGCCGCCGTAGGAGGCACGCCCGTCCCCCGCGTGTCGAAGCGGTTATCCCACTCGAGGCCGAGCCAGGTTGAATTCCGCTCGACGGCAAAGTCGATGTGGTCGAGTCGCCAAGCGATGCTCGACAAGGGTGATGGAGAGGGCTCCGGCACCACCCGAGCATCCGCTCGCCAGACCCCGTTGGCGTCAGGACGGATGGTGTAGCTGCCAGGCACGGGCTCCCACAGGTACTCCTCGTCGCCTAGACCCTCAAGACGGCGCCGGAGGCGATCGACGACATAGTCGAAGAACCCGAGGTACGAGTCGACCAGCCGTCGCTCTCCCACCCCCACCGCCCTAACCTACGCGAACGGCGCGCCTACTCAACGAGGGAGGGCGGCACCGGCCTCCCCACGCTCGCTCGGCGCTCGCTAGCCCTCGTCAGCTATCAGGGGTGAGGTCGATCAATAGGGTCGCTGACCAGCATTGAGCGTCGTGCGCACCGGGCACCACGCCGAACCCGACGCTGACGAACTCAGCTACGAGGCTCTCTCGGGCCATCCGACGGCAAGGTGACACGGGCTCTCTCGCGTTGAAGGGGGTACTAGCCCCCGTCGCTCTGGGGCTTCGCGACGGCGCCGGCGACGGCGCGCGCGAGTGGGCCAAGACCGCGATCGAACAGCTCGGTACCCCGTTCTGGGCTCCCGGAATGAGTCGTGCGAGCCCAAAGTTTGCTTCATGGAACGACTAGACCCTGAGCGCTTCGACAAGCACGAACTCCGTGAACTCTCGCCCGCCGGGTCCCTGGAAGGTAGTCGTGGCGCGAAATCCGGCCCACCGGCAGAGAACGATCGACCGCCGGTTGAAGGACGCAATCGCAGTTCGGAAGCCCGCGGGTGAGAGACGGTCTCGCGCGTAGGTGAGGACCGCCGCCATTCCCGCAGCGCCGAGGCCCTGACCGACAAGATCGGGTCGAATGCCTCCTCCGAGATCTAGCAGGTTCTTACTCCTGGCGGGCTGCCCGGCCACTCTCGCTTCCGGTCCGAAGCAGCAGAACCCAACAAGGTCGCCGTCGTCGACGATCGCTAGTAGCCGTGGCCCTCCTCCGTCTCCGCCAGAAGCTGGTGCCAATTGTTTGGTTCGCCGGCGTACATCGACAGCTCGCCGGGGTAACGCCAGGAGGCAGCGGTGACGGCCTCCTCCTGTGTGAAGGGCCGGATATGGATAGCGGCCTTCGCAGAACGCATGGCTTGGCCTCGTGGTTTTGGGCCCCGCTGGGCCAATCGCGGAACCTATCCTGCCACCGGACGACCGTCCGTGCCGCTGATCGCCGGCCCACGATCGGGTGGACAAAGCGGCCGGTCGGCGATGATGCCGCGCTTCCGAACGGCTCGCCCTGACCGAATGAACGTTCAGGATTCTGCACCCAGTCATCGTCACAGCACAGGCCAAGAAGACGTTCCGGACCCTGCGCGGATTTTCGTCACGGCCCCTCTTGGCCTTTCCCGAGAACCCGCATCAGGACGCCCGGCTGCCCCTCGGGGTCGTCCGAGCGCTGAGTCGGCCGGCCTTGCTCCTGGCGCACGTCGTCGACGGCCTTCGTAGCGATAGGGGAGTTCGACCGTAACGTCTTCCACGCGGCGATGGGGGCGAACTCGTCGGGCTCCGGTGCTCACGCGTCGAACCACGGCCGGCCGGCGGCCCAGCGTCGTAGGGTGCGGAGCCCGGTGGCTGCCACCTCGAGCGCGGCGGCCTGCTCGGCGACCGGGCGGTGGAGGTCCATCGCTGGCACGGGCAACTTGGCCCAGCGCATCATCGGCTTGCGCACCACAGTCGCGCCGGCGGGCAAGTCGAAAGGCTCGCCGGGCACCTTCAGGTCCATACGCACCAGACCGCCGGGGATCCAGTGGCCGAGCGTCCACACCTCGGGCGGGTCGACCCCGGCGCCGCGGAACGACATCCAGTCGGCCCCGACGGTGCCCAGCGACTTCGGGCCGGTTGAGGAGCGCTCGGATAGTACGCCCCGACCAGTGCGTGCGGGGCGCAACGGGCGGCACGTCGGCACTGTCTCTGGGGCTAGGTCCACCCGGTCAGGAGCTCGGGAAGTGACGTGACGTGTCCGTGATCCGGACCGTCACACAGTCGGTACGGGTCGAGATGAACCGGGGTGAGGCCGGTTTCTGCCGCAGGGACGACGTCGTTCGCCACCGTGTCTCCGACATAGAGGCAGCGCTGCGGGGCGACGCCGAGGTCCGAGAGGTACTCAACCGCGAGCCGGAAGATTCCGGTTTCGGGCTTGGCCAAGCCGACGACAGAAGAGTCGAGGACGAACTCCACGGGCGTGCCGAACTTCCCGTCCACGGAGCACACCGCATCCTCAGCCAGCCTTGCTGCGAGCGTGCCGTCCGAGTTCGAGACGACGCCCAGCATCATCCCGGAGACATGGAGGGTGTGAAGAACGCCGACGGCCTCTGGCACAGCAACCGACCGGTGGCTGCCGAATGTTGACGAAAACAGCCGGACCGACCGGTCTGCATCCTCCCCGACGAGCCCGAGGTGCCGAGCGAGATGGCGATCGACCAGGTCCCAGCAATCTGTAGAGAACTCGTCGCGGAGGCTCATGCGCTCGAAATGGAGGCGATGGCACGCTTCCTCGGACGAGTTCAGGTCCAAGGAGTCGAGAACCTTGCCGATGACCTCGGGGTCGGGCATGACAAGAACGCCGCCTGCGTCAAACAACACAGCATCAAACTCGTTCAGCACCCGGTGAGAATCCCCGCTTGCGCGGCTCGAAGGCCAGCGCGCACGAGTGATCGTACGCCGATGAGGCCTGGGGGCGCGCGCCCGGCGCCGGTCCGGGGGACCTGTCAAGATCGGCCCTTTCCAGCAGGCATTTTCGAAGTTGCTCATGGGTGAGTGAGTCATCCCGCTTCTTGGCAGCGACGATTGCGAAGGATAGGAAGTCCCCCTTGTCGGCTTCCAGCATGTCGATGGTTGCCTCGGCACCTGGCGCTCCTCGCTCGAGGTTCGCAGAGCCCACAACGGCCACCCGCGCTCCTGCAGGCGGGCCGTCGTCACGTCAAACGAGCCCGGTGATCTCCCACTGAAATCGCCACCAGTCGACGGTGTGCCATGCGATCGCCTCCCAACCGACCAACCTCTTGATGTGGCCCGGAATCGCTCCGAGCTCACGAATCTCTTTAGTCATGCCAGGGGTTGCGACGCCGAGCTGACCCCCGGGAACGAGGAAGCGGGCAATGTAGGGCAAGTAGCGGTCGCCAGTTCCGAAGTACTCGAACGCATCTACGCTGACGACTGCATCGAACTGCTCATGGCGAAATGGCAGAGTGTAAGCATTGGCGCGGACGGGTCGGACCTTGTCCCGTACGCCAGCGGCGGTGACGACCTCGCTCACGGCCTCCGGGCTCGCCCACAGATCCGTAGCCCAGACTTCCACGTCGAACTTACGAGCAAGGAAGACAGAAGACGCACCCATTCCTGAACCGAGGTCGAGCACCCACATCCCCGGTTGGAGATCAAGTTCCCGGCGCAGGTCCTCCAGAAGCCACAAGGGGTTGGGCCCCATGTCGAGGTCGAGCACCCCACTGGGGATCGGACTTTGATGAACGCGGATATTCCGGTCGTACGAGATCATCGAGTGCGGTCACGGCGCCAGTCCACATGACCGAGCAATGCGGTGCAACAACTTTCCCCTGAGCGGAGAGAGTCGTAGCCCTGTCGGACAGACTGTGCGAACCCGCACCGAATGGTGCGCGTATGCATGTCAAGGGCCAATTGTGGCCGCGGTCGGGCCCAGGGTGGAGACGACAGAGATGAGTCACTCGGACGAGGACAAGCGCGTTCCAGGTCACGCCCTGAGGGACCGCGGTGGTGGAGGTCTTGCGCCGCGAGCTCGGCAGGTCATTCCTTGCACAGCCCGTCGAGGGCGTGAGCCGGTTCGTGGGGCCAGAGCTCGCGACTGCGGCGTGGTCTCAGGCGAGCCGCGGGAGGGTGCCGGACACCCCTCCTGCCAGGTAGCTTCGCTTACGGAGGTGTCTGGGTACCTGGTGGGCTCCCCCGCCTTCAAAGCGGGTGGGACGGGCGATCCCCGTCCGGCGGGTTCGATTCCCGTCCACCTCCGCCGCTGATCTCCCCTGTGGGCGTGAATGGTTC
>JALYGD010000132.1 GCA_030777265.1 Actinomycetota bacterium
GCGTGCCGTTGCTCGGGTCCACCGCGGCAGAGGGGTTCGTGATGTAGGGGACGCCCTCGTTGATGATGGTCGTCGTCCAGGTCTCACCGCCGTCGGTGGACTTGAACATGAACAGTCGCGAGGCGGGGCGCGGCTGGCCCTCCGGGGCCCGCGGCGGGCGCTCCTTGGTGAAGGCGTAGGCGGTTCCGCCGGGACCGACCACGAGCGAGGGGACGTCGGAGCCGAAGACGGGCTCCGCATCGTGGGGCACTGGCGAGAACTCCTCCTGCACGTCGATCGGTGCACTCCAGGTCTCGCCTCCATCGTTCGACACCGCGATCATGGAGCGCACAGGGACGGTGCCGAACGGGGCGGTGATACCTCCGATCGACTCTCGCCAGCCGATGTACACCTTCTGCGGGTTCGTCGGATCCACCGCCAAGCTGCTGTAGCGGTGCTGCTCGAAGCCTTGCTGCGGCGGTCCGTCTGGCGGGGTGTACGTGAACGGCCCCGGCTCGGCGACCGTGAACGTTTCATGCGTCTCGCCGAGGTCGGTGGTCCGGGCCAGAAGCGCCGTGATCGGGCCGTTCGGGTGCCCGGTCTCGACAGAGGAACCGCTCAACGCCACGTAGAGCGTGCCATCGGAGGCGAAGTCCGCGTCGGCATAGGGCCCGAAGTTGCGCTGGATGCAGAAGGGCAGCTGATCGGGCATGAGACTCTCGGAGGTCTGTGTCCACGACAGTCCCCCGTCACGGGTCACATGCAGCCCGCAACCGCCGTTGCGCGCATCCCCGGCGGCGATCACGGCCGTGAGGGGATCGTCGGGGTGCACGGCGATCGTCGGCGTGCTGAACAGACGTACCGGGTTCGTATCGCGGGTGACCTGCCGCGCAGCCTCCACGGTCGTCTCTTGCAGCTGTCCTGCATCCTGAGCGAGCGCCGCGGTGAGCGGCACGCCCAGCAGTGCGCCCGCCGTCGCGAGCGCGAGGGCCTTTCGACGGACCATCCCACACCTCGTTCTGCTCGTGCGCGTGCCGGGTCGGCACGCGGTTCCTCATCATCCGACACAGGCGCCCGGGTCGCCCGCCCGCGGCACCGCGGGCGATAGAAGAGGAGGCGCCCCGTACCTCGAGGCGCCTCCTCTGCGATCTATCCGGGGGGCCAGGGTCACTGTACTTCTTGCTGTGTGGCCTAGGCCTGCTCGTCTCTGCGGACTGGTGCCGGCACGCCCCGACGCCGCGTCTCGCGCACGAACAGCCCGAGGCCCGCACCGAACAGGCCGATGCCCAGGAGCGCGAGTAGCACCGTCAGGATGAGCATGCCGGTCGAGGTCGCGTCCGCGGCTACAGCCGCAGGAGCAGCGGCAGGCTGTGCCGCGTCCGCTGGGGCGGCGGCTCCGATGAGGACGGCCGCGCGTGCCGGCGTCCCGTAGGCCGCGGAGATGGTGCCCTCCTTCTGGTCAACCGAGTTCTGCGTCGCGATCAACACGTGGTAGCCGGGCTGCGCTTCAGCGGGGATGGCGATCGAGGTGGCGATGTTGCCCGTGGGGTCGGGCATCGCCGTGGCGAGTACCGGTCCAGTCACAGCGTCCCAAGAGATCACGACCTCCTGGCCGCCCTTCGCAGCTGTGGCGAACGACGACCCGGTGACGCCGATGTTGGCTCCGGGTTGAACAGCCGACTGACTGAGGTTCAGCGTTGCGAGGTTCGTGCAGGCCCACGCCGCCATCGCTCCTACGAGCAAGGTGGCAAGGGCAGTGAACAGCATGACCGTGATCCGTGAGATGCTTCGGGGCATTGGTTCTCCATTTCGTTGTCCTCGTCCCCTTCGAAGATACCCCCTCGATCTGACCATGCAGTAGATGCACGGCGCATGTACCGCAGCCGGTGGGGGCGGCATGCCCGGCTTGCCGGAGCGGTCCGAAAGTCCCGTTTTCCTCGCCACGCCGGCGAGTCTCGATCGCAGCGATATCCTCGATGCCACGGATGCCTTGCGCGCGCTACCGCAGGAGCACCCAAGACGTAGCGGGCCGGCTCTCCGCTATTGGCGTATGACATGTAGCGGTATGCTCGGAGGAGACATCGAGCGTCCTGACAAGCCAAGGGGGAAGCATGTGCCTCGGGATTCCCGGGCAGATTGTCGAGATCGTCGATCCGAACCACCACCGCGCAGTCGTGGACGTCGAGGGAGTGCGCCGGGAGATCTCCGTCGCGCTCCTCAACATGGACGGTGGTGATGAGCACGTCGATGTCGGCGACTGGGTACTCATACATGTTGGCTTCGCCATGGCGAAGATCGACGAGCAGGAAGCCGCCGAGACCCTTTCGGCGTTGCGAGTGCTAGGAACAGCCTACGACGACGAGATCGCCCAGCTACGTGGAGATGAACGCGTCCCATGACCTCCACGAGCATCACCGCCCCAGCAGGGTCCGCCGCCCCTGCTGGCGGCCTCGGCGACCTCGCGACTGATCTCGCCGCCGCGTCACTCGCCTTGGCCCGCCGTTTCGCCGCGGGTGCCACGATGTGGTGCTGCTCCCCGCGTTGGCCCCACCATGCTCGTCACATAGCTGTGGAGTTCGTCCACCCGGTGATCGTCGGCAAACGGGCCTTGCCCGCGCTCATAGTCCCCGGCGACGACCTCGTCGCCAACCTGCGCGTGTCGGTCCGCTCGGGTGACATCGTCGTCGCCGTCGCCGACGCGGACGACCCGGCGGTGGCGGAGGCCATGCAGCGTGCGCGAGCCTGGGGCGTCGAGACGCTGTGGATCGGAGTCGGGCCCCGGCCCGATGGTGGAGCAGCCGACCACGTGATCTGGCTCACCGACGGCGACGCGCTCGCCGCCTACGACGGCCGTTTCATCTTCCTCTACCACGTTCTGTGGGAGCTCGTCCACGTCTGCTTCGAACACCCCGGCCTGCTGAGCGGCGACGAGGCGTGTGAGGGGGAGGTGTGCGTCACCTGCTCGGACGAGGGCCGTCTCGGTGAGGTCGTCCGCCTCGAGGACGACACCCGGGTACTTGTGCGTACTCCCGCCGGCACGGAGCCGGTCGACACCGACCTCGTGGGACCGGTGGAGGAGGGTGATCTCCTCGTCGTCCATGCAGGATCAGCGATCACCCGCCTAGCGAGGTGACAGCGACGGGAGTGGTGTGGTGAGCGGAGCTCCGCAAGAGCAGACCGGTTTCCTCTACCCCTTCCTGGAGGCCGAGGAGCGCGACGCTGACGCCCTGCTCGCGGACCTCGCCCGTTCGGCGGACGCGAAGGCCGCGGAGAGCATCCGGCTGCGCATCGCCAGCCTCGAGCGGTGCGGAGCTCAACTCGACGAGGTCGGGCAGGCGATAGCCGAACGCTTCGCTGCTGGCGGGCGGATGTTCACCTTCGGCAACGGCGGGTCCGCGACCGACGCCGCCGGTCTCGCGCTGCTCTTCACACGCCCCCCGCGGGGAAGCCCGCTCCCGGCGCGCTCGCTCGTCAGCGATGAGTCGATCCTCACCGCCCTGTCGAACGACATCGGCTTCGACGTCGTCTTCTCGCGCCAGCTCATCGCCCACGCGCGGGGGGGTGACATCGCGGTCGGGCTGTCCACGAGCGGCAACTCCGAGAACGTGATCCGCGCCTTCGAGGAGGCACGACGGCGCGACCTGCTCACGGTAGGGCTGGCGGGCTACGAGGGCGGCGCCATGGGGGCGTGCGCCGACCTCCAGCACTGCATCATCGTGCGCGCGGACAGCGTGCACCGCATCCAGGAATCTCAGGCAGCGATCGGCTACGTCCTCTGGGAGCGGGTGCAGGCAGCGCTCGACGAACGAGTGACGGCCGCGACAGCGAAGGATGACCGGTGAGGTTCGTCGACGAGTACCGTGACCCGGCCGCGGCACGCGCCCTCGTGCGCGAGATCCGCGAATTGGCGGGAGAGGGTCACTTCAAGTTCATGGAGGTGTGCGGCGGGCACACCCACACCATCTATCGGCACGGAATCGAGCAGCTGCTGCCCGACAGCGTCGAGCTCGTCCACGGGCCCGGCTGCCCGGTCTGCGTCATCCCGATGGGCCGCGTGGACGACGCCATCACGGTCGCCGAGGCCCCCGGTGTCATCTTCACGACCTTCGGGGACATGATGCGGGTTCCCGGCGGCAACGGCAGTCTGCTCGAGGCGAAGGCCCGTGGGGCGGACGTGCGGATGGTCTATTCGCCGCTCGACGCGCTCGCGATTGCGCGGGACAACCCGCAGCGCGAAGTCGTCTTCTTCGCGGTCGGCTTCGAGACGACCGCTCCTTCGACGGCGGTGACCGTGCTGAGGGCCCGCGCCGCCGACATCACGAACTTCAGCGTCTTCTGCAACCACGTCACGATCGTGCCGCCGCTCAAGGCCATCCTCGAGTCTCCCGACCTGCGTCTCGACGGTTTCATCGGGCCCGGCCATGTCAGCACGGTGATCGGCAACCGTCCCTACCGCTTCGTGCCGCGTGACTACCGGCTGCCGCTCGTGACGACGGGCTTCGAGCCGCTCGACATCCTCCAGTCCGTCGCGATGCTGCTGCACCAGATCCGTGACGGACGCTGCGAGATCGAGAACCAGTACACGAGGGTGGTCCGCGACGAGGGCAACCCCCGCGCCCTGCAGATCCTCGGCGAGGTGTTCGCATTGCGCCCGCACTTCGAGTGGCGTGGGCTCGGGTTCATCTCCCAGAGCGCCCTGAAGCTCAACGATGACTTCGCGGCCTGGGACGCCGAACTCCGCTTCGCCGTACCGGGGGTGAGGGTGGCCGATCCGAAGTCCTGCCAGTGCGGCGAGGTCCTCAAGGGGGTCATCAAGCCTTGGGAGTGCAAGGTGTTCGGCACCGCCTGCACCCCCGAGACGCCGATCGGCACCTGCATGGTGTCGTCGGAGGGCGCATGCGCCGCCTACTACAACTTCGGAAGACTCCACCGCATCGCTTCGACGGTCGCCGCCGGCTCCCGATGAGCCACGCCCCGCTGCCCGACGATGAGGCCGCGCGCCCCGGGCGCGACGAGTCCGCGCGCCGCGGGCGCGACGAGTCCGCGCTCCCCGGGCACGAGCACGAACTGCGCATACACGAACGCATCGAAGCGTTCCGTCGGCGCCGGCCCCGTCTCAAGGACGAGGTCATCAACCTCGCCCACGGCGCCGGGGGAAAGGCCTCGGCTGCGCTCATCGACGCGGTCTTCCTCGAGGCCTTCCGCAACGATGCCCTCGCTACCCTCGGGGACGGGGCGGTCGTCGCCCTGCCCTCGGGCGAGCGCATCGCCCTCAGCACCGATTCGTTCGTCGTGAAGCCGTGGCGGTTCCCCGGCGGAACGATCGGGCAGCTCGCGGTGCACGGGACCGTGAACGACCTTGCCATGGTGGGAGCGCGCCCAGCGTGGATGTCGGTCGCGTTCGTGCTCGAGGAGGGCTTCCCCATCGAGGATCTCCGCACCATCGTCGCCGACATGGCCGAGGCCGCCGAACGGGCTGGTGTCGCCATCGTCACCGGCGACACGAAGGTCGTGAACAAGGGCGCCGCCGACGGGCTCTACGTCAACACCACCGGGGTCGGCGTCGTCCCCGCAAACCGTGAGCTCACTGCTGCCAACGTTCGGCCCGGTGACAAGATCATCGTGTCGGGCACGCTCGGCGACCACGGCGTCGCGGTCATGCTCGCCCGCGGCGACCTGGCCCTCGCCGCCGACATCGAGTCCGACACCGCCCCGCTCGCCGAACTGGTCGACGTGCTCTTCGCGGCAGCGCCCGCGACCCGCTGGCTCCGCGACCCCACCCGCGGCGGACTCGGCACCGTCCTCAACGAGCTTGCGCGCGACGCGGAGGTCGCCGTGGTCCTCGACGAAGCCGAGCTTCCGGTCCGCCCCGTCGTGAACGGCGCCTGCGACATCCTCGGCATCGATCCGCTCTATGTCGCGAACGAGGGCAAGCTCGTGGCGATCGTCCCCCCCGAGGAGGTCGAGGCCGCCCTCGCCGCACTGAGGTCGCACCCCCTTGGCACGGCCGCGAACGTGATCGGCGAGATCCGGGCCGAGCCACCTAGGATCGTCCTGCTCAACACCGCGTTCGGTGGGAGCCGGATCGTCGACATGCTCGTCGGCGACCCTCTCCCCCGCATCTGCTGACCGGGCCCGACGTGGATCGCGAGCGCCGCAGCATCCGCGTCACCGGGACCGTGCAAGGAGTGGGGTTCCGCCCCTTCGTCTACCGGCTGGCAGTCGAACTCGGCCTCGTCGGTTTCGTAGCCAACGACCACGCCGGAGTTGTCATCGAGACCGAGGGCTACCCCGCCCGCCTCGACGAGCTCTGCCGTCGCCTCCGGGACGAGGCGCCGCCGCTCGCCCACGTCTCCTCGGTGACGTGGCAGCCGCTCGCCCCGACCACGACCGAGGCGAGCTTCCGAATCGTCGTGAGTGTCGACGGGGGATCACCGGACGTACCCGTAAGCGTGGACGTCGCACCCTGTGAGGACTGCCTCGCCGAGTTGGCTGACCCGGCCGACCGGCGCTTCGCCTACCCGTTCATCAACTGCACGAATTGCGGTCCCCGCTACACCATCGTGCGACGGGTGCCCTACGACCGGCCCTTCACGACGATGGCAACGTTCCGCATGTGCGCCGCCTGCCAGGCCGAGTACGACGACCCCACAGACCGACGCTTCCATGCGCAACCGAACGCCTGCCCTGCCTGCGGTCCGCGGCTGCGGCTGGCCGAACCCAGGGGGCACTCCTTCGAGGAGGGCACCGAAGCTCTCGAGGGTGCCGCCGCCCGCCTCATCGCCGGGGAAATCCTCGCGGTCAAGGGCATCGGCGGCTATCACCTCGCCACCGACGCGACGAACGCAACTGCGGTCAAGGAGCTGCGCCGGCGGAAGGCGCGCGACGACAAGCCATTCGCGGTGATGGTCGCGGACCTCGACACCGCCCGTCGACTGTGCGCGCTCGACGGCGCGGCGGAGGAGGCGCTCACCTCGCCGCGCAGACCGATCGTGCTCGCGACCCGCCGTGACACATGGGAGGTAGCCGAGGAGGTCGCGCCAGGGCTGCCCGAGCTCGGGCTCATGCTCCCCTACACACCCCTCCACGTGCTGCTGCTGGAGCGGGTTCGACGTCCCCTCGTCATGACGAGCGGCAACATCAGCGACGAGCCCATCGCGCACCACGACGACGACGCCTTCATGCGGCTCGGGCCACTCGTCGACGCCGTGCTCTCCCATGACCGCGGGATCCACATCCGCTGTGACGATTCAGTGGTCCGAGCCAGGGTCGACGAGCACCCCCAGATCGTGCGTCGCTCGCGGGGTTACGCACCCCAGCCGCTGCCGCTCTCCGGGTCCGCCCGTCGCCAGGTGCTCGCGGTCGGGGCCGAGCTCAAGAGCACCATCGCGGTCACGAAGGGCGCCTCGGTGGTCGTAAGCCATCACATCGGCGACCTCGAGCACTACGCGACGTACCGTTCCTTCCTGCAGGCGGTCGACCACCTCTGCCACCTGTTCGGTGTCGAGCCTGAGGTCGTCGCCCACGACCTCCATCCCGAGTACCTGTCCACGAAGTTCGCCTCAGAGCTCGACCTGCCCCTCCATCCAGTGCAGCACCACCATGCCCACATCGCGTCGTGCCTCGTCGACCACGGCGAGCGCGGACCGGTTCTCGGGCTCGCCTTCGACGGGCTCGGGTTCGGTCCCGACGGCTCGCTGTGGGGCGGGGAGTTCCTCGTCGCTGACCTCCAAGGGTTCAAGCGGGTCGGGCACCTTCGGGCCGTGCCTCTGCCAGGGGGAGCCGCGGCGATCCGCGAACCTTGGCGTATGGCCGTGGCATGGGTGCGCCTCGCCCTGGGCGCGGAGGAAGCGTCCCGCTGCGGCGCCGCGCTCGACGAGCGCTGGCCGAGCGTGCTGAGCCTCGTCGACAGCGGGCGGGCGCCCGTTACCACGAGCGCGGGTCGGCTGTTCGACGCCGCCGCGGCTCTGCTCGGAGTCCGTCCACGCGTGACGTACGAGGGCCAGGCAGCTATCGAACTCGAAGCGCTGGCGCGGCGAGTCACCGATGCCGAAGCTCCGAGTTATCCGGTGGAACTCCATCGTGGCGAAGACTGCTGGATCATCGACCCGGCTCCGCTCGTCGCCGCGATCCTCGAGGAACGGCAGCAGGGAGTGCCGGTCGCGGTCATCGCCGCCGGGTTCCATGCGGGCCTCGCCGACGGTGCCGCCACCCTGGCCGCCGAGTTGTGCCGCCACTACGGTCTCGACACCGTCGCCCTCAGCGGGGGCGTGTTCCAGAACGTCCGGCTCACCGACCTGCTCGCCCGGCGCCTACGAGCCGCGGGACTCCGCGTACTGACACACGAACGCGTGCCGGCCAATGACGGCGGGATCAGCATCGGTCAGGCTGCGATCGCGGCGAGCTGAGTTTCGGAGCGAACGACCTGGAGTTGCTGACGCGCGCCATCCGCTCGCCTAGCGTTGACTACTCAGTACTGGCTGATAGACAGCCTTCGGTCGCTCGACACGACCTCGACCAAGCGGTAGCTGGACGGGAGGTGTCGCGTCTCCGGCCCAGGAGGCTCGGTGAAGACAACTCTGCCCCGCCTGTTCGTCTCGATGGGGCTCGCAGGGGTCATCGGACTGGCCCTGCCTGCGACCAAGGGGGCGGCAGCCGCGACGGGAGAGACTGGTCAGCCCACCGAGGTGGTGGCGAAGCTGACCGGTCCTGACTCCCTCAACCGGACCGACCGGTGGAACGTGTACGGAACCGACCTGGGACATATGTTCCGCTACGGAAACCAGCTGCGGTTCACATTCGGTGACACCTTCGGCCCCGAGAGAACAGATCACCGCGACAACACCATGGCGTGGTCGACGGACAACGACATCAATGATGGGCTCGAGTTCGACAACTACGTCACCGACAGCCCCGGCCACGCCAAGAAACTGTTCGACGATCCGAGCGTCGCCAACGTCATCCCCACCTACGGCATCGCCGAGGGCGAGCGGATGTTCCTGCACTACATGGCGGTGCGGCAGTGGCTAACCCCCGGCCGCTGGGACGTCGCGTACTCCGGGCTCGCGTACTCCAACGACGAGGGCAACACCTGGACGATGGACCCTAGCGTCAAATGGGGTGATGACAGCAACTTCGCCCAGGTCGCGTTCGTGCGCCCAGGAGACGGCTACATCTACCTCTTCGGCATCCGAGAGGGCCGGTTCGGGGGGGTCAAGCTCGCGCGGGTGCCCGAGGGGTCGCTCCTGGACCGCGGCGCCTACCGCTACTGGACTGGATCGGGCTGGGCAAGAAACGAGCGGACCGCGACCACCATCGTGCCGGCGCCGGTCGGAGAGCTCTCGCTGCGGTGGAGTGGCCACTACCAGAAGTGGCTCATGACCTACCTCAACGACAACAACCTGCCCGATGAGCCTGAGAGGATCGTGCTGAGGGCTGCCGAGAATTTCACCGGCCCCTGGAGTGACGAGCTGGTCCTGACCACCTCGGCTGATTACCCCGACCCGTACGCCCCCTACCAGGTTCCCGACCAGCCCGACGGCCCTGACCTCTACTACACCATGTCGCGCTTCTGGCCCGAATACAACGTCTTCCTGATGCGCACCACCCTCCCCGACTCGCTCGCTACCCGTCAGCGCGCATCTTGCTGGCTGGAGATCTCGCTACCTTTGCCACCGCTACTGGGCGGTCAGCTCGAACTCTGCGATGAGCAGGGCGTGCACTGGTAGGCGATCGTGTAGGGGCCAGATGAGACGGCTCCTGCCGTCCCTCCTGCTTGCAGTCTCCGGTGTCCGGCACGGTGAACTCCCCGATCAGGTGGCCATCAGCCGTGACGCGCACGGTGTGCTCGGCGTCGGCGTAGAGCAGGCGGTCCCCGCTGCCACCCACGAGGCACAGGTTGTCCTCCGCCGCGCGCCACTGCTCGTGGGCACGTCGACCACGATGCGCTGAGGGTTGCGCAGCTCGAAGACGCGGAAGCCGACGCGCTCGCGCAGACCGAGGCCGTACGTCACCCTGCGTCCGCTGCCCGAAGTCGTCCGCCGCTGGCCACTCCGTTTCAGAGTCGGGACTGACAGTGACCATGGTGATGACGCGTCGTAACGGTCGTCGCAGTAGTGACGAAGCCACCTGCTGCAGCGTGCGATAGTTCGGGTTGAACTGCGGGGCTGGGGAACGCTCCCGTCACTCACCCGGGAACCGCTCGGTCTCCCAAGCCGCCCCACCCCCCGGCCGGCTGCGGCGATCTCCCCCGGGGAGGCCCAGCGGTTCCGTGTCCGACGCCGACCCCTCCGAGGGACGGGTCGGGTAGACATCAGCCGTTGTTCGCGGTCCCGTCGCCGCCGGCGCCTCCCGCCTCAGGGGCAGGACGAGCGCGAAGCTGGCACCCGTTCCCGGATGGCTCGTGACGAGGATGTCGCCATCGTGGAGCCGGACGTTCTCCCGGGCGATGGCCAGCCCCAAGCCGCTGCCCGCACTGCGAGGACGCGACGGGTCCCCTTTGTGGAAGCGATCGAAGAGATGCGGCAGATGCTCGGGGGATATCCCCTCGCCCGAGTCTGAGACCTCCACGTCGACCTGCGTCGGCGTGGCCGTCACGGTCACCCGTACCGGCGGTTCGCCGTGCTCGAGGGCGTTGCCGACGAGGTTGGAAATGATGGTGTCGAGGCGGCGGGGGTCGAAGTAGGTGGTCACACCCTTCGCGAGCTACGTCTGTACGTGGTCGTCCCATCCCCGTGCTGTCAGCGCGCCGGCCACGGCGGCGCCCATGTCGACGCGCTCCCGCGTCATGGGCGCCATGCCCGCATCGAGACGCGAGATCTCCATGAGGTCCTCGACCAGGGTGGCCAGCGCGTCGCGACTCCACGGCCAGTAGGCGCGCGGCCCTCCTGCCCACGTCACCCAGCCCATCAGTGTTGGCCTCCAAGACGTCCGCCGGCGGTGGTGAGGGCGGTGATGGGCGTGCGGAGCTCGTGGGAGACGTCCGACACGAACC
>JALYGD010000133.1 GCA_030777265.1 Actinomycetota bacterium
ACGACTACGGTGACCGCATCCGCTTCGTCACCCTTTACGTCCGTGAAGCCCATCCCGGAGACGACTACCCGCAGCCGGACACCTTCGAGCGCAAGCTCACGCACGCCCGAGACTACGCGCAGCGCGACAACGTCACCTGGACCGTCGCCGTCGACGACGTGGACGGGACGCTCCACCGCCAGCTCGATCCAAAGCCCCACGCCGCCTACCTCGTCGGGCCCAGCGGTAAGATGGTTTTCCGAGCGCTGTGGGCGAACGAGGAGTCGGTCCTGCGTGAGGCGCTGTCCGCGGTCGCGGAAGGTCGGCGACCGGAAACGGCGGAGCGCCAGCCCCGGGTTCATCCGATGCTGCGTGGCACCGGCGAGATGTGGCGCACTTGGGAGGAGGCCGGCGGCCACGCCAAGAGCGATGTCCTGCGCGAGGCGCCTCCCGTCTACGTCTCTGCTCGCATCGCCGACCTGCTGCGGCCGCTGCCACCAATCGTGCGAGGAGCGATCGCGATGGCGGTCATGAACGTGGCGCTGGTGGGCGCGGTGGTGGGGGTGCGGCGGCTGGTCAGAAGGTGAACCTGGGACGCTCCTCCTCACCCTCGTATCGCGGATTTTGGGGCGCACCGGACGTTGGAGGAGTAGGCGAAGAGGCGCAGCAGCAGTTCGGACTGTCCAGGCAGCCCGCTGCCTGTCACGGCGACGACCGCGGCAGTCGGACCCCTGAACCCGTGCCGGCGGCCACCGACTTCGCTTGGGTGGTGGAGTCCGACGTTCCCATCGTCGTGCAGCACACCCGGCTCGATTCGCGGCAGGCGGGAGAACGCCCTGATCTGCAACATCGCGTACGCGAGCGACTGACCGACCAGACGACCGGACGAGCGGAGGGATCGAACTATGGCGACCGTTGCGGAAGCGCTGCTCGAGTGTCTCACCGAGTGGGACGTCCAACGCATCTACGGCTACCCGGGCGACGGGATCAACGGGATCCACGACGCCCAGGAGTCGATGGGTGACCAGGCGCCCCCCTTCATCCAGGCCAGACACGAGGAGGAGGCCGCCTTCATGGCCGCGGCCCACGGGAAGTGGACCGGCGAGCCGGGGGTGTGCATGGCGACCTCCGGTCCCGGGGCGATCCATCTCCTCAACGGGCTCTACGACGCGAAGCTCGACCGCTCACCGGTCGTCGCGATCGTCGGGCAGCAGGCCGCGACCGCGATGGGCGGCAGCTACCAGCAGGAGGTGGACCTCAACTCGCTGTTCAAGGACGTCTGTAGCGACTACCTCGTGACGGTGAGCACTCCGCAGCAGATCCCGATGGTGGTCGACCGCGCCTTCCGGACCGCGAAGGGGCGAATGGCGCCGACCTGCATCATCATTCATGCGGACGTGCAGGAGCAGGAGTACGTCGATCCGCCCCACGAGTTCAAGATGGTGCCCGGAAGCCGGGGCTATACGAAGCCGCGCATCATCCCGCCGGAGGCACAGCTCGAGGAGGCAGCCCGCATCCTCAACGAGGGGGAGCGCGTCGCCATCCTGATCGGTCAGGGCGCCGCGGGTGCCGCCGACGAGGTGCCGGAGGCGGCCGAGAGGCTCGGCGCCGGGGTCGCCAAGGCGCTGCTGGGCAAGGACGTTCTGCCCGACACCCTGCCATACGTCACGGGCTCGATCGGCTTGCTTGGGACCAAGCCGTCGTGGGACATGATGATGAACTGCGACACGCTCCTCATGATCGGCTCGAACCTCCCCTACTCGCATTTCCTGCCGGAGTGGGGTCAGGCCAGGGGCGTCCAGATCGACATCAGCGCCCACAACATCGGACTGCGCTACCCGATGGACGTGAACCTCATCGGAGACGCGAAGGACACCCTCTCGGCGCTGCTGCCCAAGCTTCAGCAGAGGTCCGACCGGTCGTGGCGCCACGAGATCGAGCAAGGTGTCGCGGACTGGTGGAAGGTGGTCGAGGCTCGCGCGCACCAGGAGGGCCACCCCGTCAACCCGCAGTTCGCCTTCTGGGAGCTCAACAAGCGGCTGCCCGACGACGTCATCATCACCGCGGACTCCGGGTCGGGCACCAACTGGTTCGCCCGTGACCTGCAGATCCGCAAGGGCATGCGGGCCTCGCTGTCGGGCACGCTCGCGACCATGGGTCCGGCGGTGCCCTACGCCGAAGCGGCGAAGTGGTGCTACCCGGACCGGCCGGTCATCGCGTGCGTCGGTGACGGCGCGATGCAGATGATCGGCATCAACGCGCTCATCTCCATCGCGAAGTACTGG
>JALYGD010000134.1 GCA_030777265.1 Actinomycetota bacterium
GACTGGCGAGGGGCCCTGCATCGATGCCATCCGAGAGCACGAGCTCTTCCAGACCGGCGACCTCCGAACCGAGAGCCGCTGGCCGAGGTTCTCAGCCCGGGCTTCCGAGGAGACGGGGGTGTGCAGCATCCTGGCGCTCCGGCTGTTCGTCGAAAACGACACGATGGGCGCGCTCAACCTCTACTCCACCAAGGGCGAAGCCTTCGACAACACCGACGTGGCGTTGGGCAAGGCGTTCGCGGCCAACGCCGCCGTCGCCGTGTTGGCGGCCAGGCGCGAGGAGCAGCTGGAGCAGAAGGCCCAGACGCGGAGCCTGATCGGCCAGGCCATGGGCATCATCATGGCTCGGTCCGGCGTCAGCGCCGATGAGGCGTTCGAAATGCTGAGCGCAGCCTCCCAGCGGACGAACGAGAAGCTCTTGCATGTGGCGCAACGGATCGTCGAGCGACGGCCACCGGAGCTATCCGGTCGATAGCCCGTCGAAGCGGCCAGCCCGGCGGGGGCTTAACCCAGGGGCCGCATGGCGGGGACGGCCTGCAGTCTGGCTACTTCGGCTACCGAGTAGCGCAGCGTCTCTCGGTCAACGCGGTCTCATTACCCGGCGACAGCAGCCGCCGGCTAGACGGAGATCCGGTCCGCACGGGGGTAGCGGATAAGGAACTGGCGAGCGGCCCCTGCCGTCTTCACCGGTCGCGGCAAGCACGGCCCGAAAGGCGCTTCGTCGGCCGAGATCAGCGAGCTGCTCGATCATTAGGGCGACCTCCACGCAGGACCCGTCCCGGCGCAATGCCGGCAGGTGCAGCATCGACCCGAGGATCCGCGGCTTGCCGGTGACCTGCAGCCGGCTGAACCCGGCGAGGTGAGCTTCTCGCAGCTCGGCTGGGATCAGCACTGTGAGGCGCTGACCGATCAAGGCCCCTGGCGTCCAGCCGAGGAGCTCGCCGGCCGCCTGGTTGACGAAGATGATCCGGTTGGCGTCGTCGGCAACGATGGTGGCGGCGGCAGTCCGCTCGAGGCGCTCGAGCTCGCCTGGCGGCAGTGCGGCGGCGACTCGGACGGGTTCCAGTGGCTCGGACAGTTCCCACACCTGGGGCGCAAAGCCGGCGGCCTGCCCAGCAATCTGGGTGTAGAGCCAGTGCCGGCACACGGCCACCTCGGGTAGCGCCGGCGCCGAGAGGAGCCGGCCGTCGCGGGCGAGGGCGTCGGCGTGGTCGACCAACCGCAGGCGTTCGCTCGCAGCGGTGTCGGCGCCAGCCGGGAGATGCAACTTCAGATCGGCCCTGGCCTCCGGTGCAGTAACCGCAGCAGCCTCGGCGGCGGCCAGGATCTGGGAGACGTCGAACTGCGGGAGATGCCATCCCTCCTGCAAGGCGTCTTCGAGCTCGCCTCCTAAGGCGAGCAACGCGAGCTCACGCACCAGGGCGTCACCGTGCTCGATCACCGCCCGCAGCAAGTGTGGAGATGCGCCACAAAGATGGACCTCGAACGCCCCGTCTGGTTCAGGGCCCGACTCAGCCACCACGTCGGTCGACGGACGCTCTTCGTGCCCGCCCGAGCCGTCGCCGAGCTCGAACCAAAGGGTCTTGCCGTCCTCCGCACAGTCGATGCCCCAACGCGCGGCGAGGGCCGACACCAGATCCAGCCCGCGCCCAGTCGTTGCTTCAGCGTCGTAGTGGCGGACGGTGGGCAACAGAGGCGACCGGTCGAAGACCTCGACTCGCACCCCTGCCCGGCTCTGCCGGCACGTCAGACGGATGTCGGTGCCGGCGTGCAGAACTGCATTGGTGACGACCTCGCTGACCAGCAGGGTCGCGACGTCTACCAGGTCCTGGTGGCCGCTGGCCGTCATTGATTCCGAGACGAGGTGGCGAGCACGGCCGACACTGCCTGCCTCCGGCGGCAGCAGCGTTGACAGCTCTCCCGTGACCGATCCCATCGACGCAATTTGCCCTGGGAACTGTTTCATCATCCGTCAAGGAAGTTAGAGGCGTCGCGAGGGATATCAGTGCCGCCACCCTCCACGCCGAGCGAACTTCGGCAACGTGCAGATCAGCTGCGCCGCCGATCAGTACAGCGCCAACAGCCGAGAGGATATGGCGAAGACGCCTGGAAGTGGCAACGCCGGAGTCGGTTCGCACTCGGCCTGCGTTGGTTGACACTGTCGAGCGCGCTGATCGCCTCTCTTGGTCATCACGGCAGTCGGCACGAATCACCCCGGCGCCCCACGGGTCCGATCCCGCGCCCTCTGGCCCGTTGGTGGTCCGTCAGAGGTCGGACCACCGCGGTCAACAACGGACACGGGCGAGCAGTGTTGCCGCAGGTCAGCGACTACGGCGGGCGAAGAGCCCAGGTCAACAGGGCGAGGCAACAGAACTACGACATCTGACGTGACACCCCGCTGACCTGCGGAAACGTGGGTCAGCGGGCCGCTCGTTCCGTAAGGAGGATCTCGTCGCGAGCCCCGTCGATGCTGGCTCGATGACAAAGGCCTCGAGCTCTCGTCAAAGGTCTGGGCGGCGAGCGCCAGCGCTCGGTGAACTCAGCGAAGGTGACCTTGCCGGCGTCGGGGTCGACGTAGGCGCCCTGGAGCACGTCGGCGCGGACGGTCACGAGGAACCGCTCGGCGTCCTGCCTGCGCTCGAATGTGCAGGTGCGTTCCCGGCCGTCAGGATCGAGGTAGCGAGCCTGCCAGCGATTGCCTGTCCCGTACCGGCTGGTGCGGACCCGCCGGCCGTCGACGGTCTTCTCCCGCAGGTCCTGGATGTGTGCCACCGGGCCTCCTCGGTGACGGCAGAGCCGACGACGCGCGCGGGTCTGCAGACGGGAGGCCTCCCAGGTGGTTCACGGGACCGGGGGAAGCGACCGGCCGCCGCTCTTCCTACCTCCGGTAGGATAGCGCGGTGGCTGTCGGGAAGGTATCGCTGAGCATCGATGAGGACCTGTTGGCCGAGGCTCGTGCCCGGGTCGGGCGCCGGGAGCTGTCGTCCTACGTGAACGAGGCGCTGCGGCGCCAGCTCCAGCGGGACCGGCTCACCGGGCTGCTCGACGAGATGGAGGCGGAGTCCGGGCCGATCCCCGATGAGGTCATGGAGGAGGCTCGCCGGCTGTGGCGAGAACCCGCCGCCAAGCGCCGCCGCAGCGCCTGATCCTCGACGCCGG
>JALYGD010000135.1 GCA_030777265.1 Actinomycetota bacterium
ACGAAGAGGGTGTCGTCGGGCACCATGATGCCTCGCTCATTGAGGCCGGCACGGACCCCAGGGTCGTTGAGGATGGCCACTGCCACTCGGGCGCTCGGACCACCGGGGGCGCCGCCGCACGCGCCGCAGTCGTAGGAGGACGCGTGCGGGTTGTTGACGTTGTGGCTGCCGTGCCCGCAGAACACGATGAGCCGGGCGAAGCGGGTCAAGCCCATGGTGCCGACGATGTTCTTCGCGAACGAGACCCGCTCCTCGAGCGCCAAGCCGGAGCTGTCGTCGTTTTCCGCCTCGACAGCCGGTCGTGTTCGCGGGGGGGCGACTCGGCGCGCCGTCAGTCCTTTCAGGCGACGCACCAAGCCTGGTGCCAGCGTCCTGGCCGCGGCCGCAGGACCCATGAGGTAACCCGCCGCCTCGGCGAGCGCGAACGGGCCGACCAGGCTCCCTTTGGCGGCGTGGAAGGCCTCTTGTCCTGCGCCGGTGGCCCGCTGCGCGGTGAGGTAGCCGAGGGCGCCGTCAGGGACGAGCGGCTGCTCGGCGACGTCGTGTTCGGGCTTCAACAGCACCGGGCAGCGCGCCTGGCTCTCCGTCGACCCGAGCGGCCGCCAGCGGACGGGAACGCCGAAGAACCCGGCGAACCCGAAGGTGTCGTAGGGGCCGCATGCCTGGAGGTGCCGTTGCAGGCCCTCGGAGCGCGCGTCGATGCAGAAGACCGCTTGTACGTCCGGCCGCTCGGTCACCGGGCCGGGGTCCAAACGGGTCATCAGTCCCAGCAGACGATCGCGGAAGTTGCCCTCCTGCGCCTCGAGCCACATCGACTTCCGCACCGGCGGCGGCACCTGCTGCAGGACGCCCCGCACCGCGGAGGTGACGAAGGGATCGTCGGAATTGCCGCCGAGTGCGGAGAGCACCGCCGCCACCCGCTCCTCGAGGAGCTTCTCGTTCTCGACCTCTTCGTCCTCGGGCTGCGGGGGCTGCTGGGCAGCTGGGCC
This sequence comes from Actinomycetota bacterium, assembly GCA_030777265.1. Taxonomy (GTDB): domain Bacteria; phylum Actinomycetota; class Nitriliruptoria; order Nitriliruptorales; family JAHWKO01; genus JALYGD01. Next base: position 990 of record JALYGD010000135.1, read on the forward strand.
ATGTGCCGCCGCTGCCGTTGCAGCCACCTGCGCAGCGAGCAGGTCCAGGAGGCGCAACGGGGGACGATGGTGGTCGGGCGGAGCCCACTCGTCGTTCCAGCGCGCGTACCCGGCCCAGCCCGGAAGCCGGCCGAGGTGCTCGCGTAGGGCGCCGACGCGATCGCCGTCGACATCCAGCGCATCGAGGGAAACGGCGAGTGCCTCGACCGGACGATCAGGTAGTTGCGCCAGCCACTGCATGCCAGTCGGGCCAGCGAGGCGCCGGAGGCGCCGGTCGTGTGGCGCGAGCTCTCGCCACGCAGGGAAGAACCCGTGCTCGCGGCGGGGCATGGGCCACGGAACGTGGGCCTCGTCGACGAAGACTGCACACCACGCGGCCACGAGCTGGCTGACCGCCCGGACGGTTGCGACATCCGTACGGCCGACCCGATCGCCGGCCGTCTCGCGGGGCTTGTCGTCCGGTCCCAGGAGGAGGTCCAATCGGACGATCTCCACCGCATCGACCGTTCGCTCCCCGATCTCGAAGCTGGGCTGCGACGCGAGCTTCGAGTCGACTTCGACGATGGCGCGCCGGAGATCGGCATCGGTGATGGCGCCGCGCACGTGGGCGTCGCGGAACGCGGCGAGCGTCAAGTGGGTGCGTGCCCGCAACCACCGTCGGGCGACGGCGGTGGCGTCGTCGAAAGGCAGGTGCTGCAGGCCGAGGAGGGGATTGACCGCCACGAAGCTGGTCAGCGGCCAGAGCGGAGCGATGATCTCCGCCGCTTTGGAGACATCGGCGAGGAGCTCGGTGTCGCGGGCAGATGGTCGGCGGTGGCCGTCGTTCCGGTTGTTCATCTCGATCGTGTCGATCGGGCCAGCTCCAGGTCCGGCCGAAGGTGGCGGGATTCCGGCACGGGCGCCACCCCCGTCGAACTCCCTCTGGTCGTCAACGAGGAGGCGACGGGCGCCGAGGTGAGCGCGAGGGCGTACACCCGGCCGCGCAACCTGCGCATTCGCTCCCCCGGAGTGAGCCAGACGACGGCGACCACAAGCGCGATCGCCGCGAGCGTCGCAACGAGGAGAGCGGAGCTGACCGCCTCGGGGACCTCGGCGGGCAGCGCGTCGGCGACGAAGGTCTCCACCGCGGTCAGCCCACCGACGTAGGCGAACACTCCGGCGACGGCACCGAATGCCGCGGTTGCGACCGCCGGGACGGGCCGGAACGGGGCCGAGCGCAGCCACCCATCGATGGCCCGGGCTGCCGTTGCCCACGCGAACACCGTCACGAGCACGCCCGCCGCCGTCGACAGGTGCGGGTGGATGACCAGGTACGCGCCCCAAAGTGCCGCGGCCGGCACGAGCAGGGCGACGCCCAGACGAAAGCTCCGAGCGACGACATGCGCGGCAGGGCGTTGGCGCTGGTGCAGATGGTCCGTAACCGCGCTGCCCGCCCTGAGGAACAGCGCTGCCTTGTACATGCCGTGCCCGATGATGTGGACCAACGCCGCGGGGAACGCTCCTATGGCCACCTGCACCGTCATGAACCCCATCTGTCCTGCCGTGGACCACGCCAGGTTCCCCTTCACGTCGCTGCGCACCAGCATCACCGTCGTCGCGTAACAGGTAGTGACGACACCCGCGGCGAAGGCCACGTGCGTCGCCGCGGCCGACGACCCGAACACCGGAGCGAGTCGCACCAACAGCATGCCGGCGCCGTTGACCACGCCTGCGTGGAGCAGCGCGGACACCGGCGTGGGCGCGGCGATCGTGGACGGTAGCCACTGGTGCACGGGTACGAGGGCGGACCGGGAAATGCCGGCAACGGTCAGGAGCACGGCGACCACCCACAGCACGTTCCCACCGAGCACCGGTATCGACGCGTCGGCGAGCTCCCTGGCGGCGCCGGCCGGCGAACGGAGGTCGATCTCGCCGACGGAGACGACGGCGACCAGTGTGGCCACCAGTAGCGCCCCGTCGCCCACCCAGAGGCTGCGCAGGGTCCGCCGGGACGAGCGCCGCGCCGGTTGCCAGGTGGCCCGGTGGGTCACCAGCGCAGCCAGCGCGAGGCCGGCCACGATCCAGGAGGCGCACAGCAGGCCGAGCGTGGCGGCGAACGCCACCGACGTCGTCGCCGCTGTCAGCAGCGAGGCCAGTGCGAAGAAGCGCCGGGCGAAGAGATCCCCCTGCAGGTTACGGGCGGCGAAGGACTGTACGACCAGGCCGACGCCGGTGGTGAGCAAGCCCAACAGAGCGGTGACGCGATTTGCATACAGGCCAACCCGCGCATGGCCATCGCCCCCCTCGACCACGGCTGCGACCGGTCCGCTCACAGCCACGACGACGGCCACGACGACGGCCGCGGCGAACGCGGCAGAGGCCGCTCGTACCCCCCACCAGGACGCCCGCTCTCCGACGGGTCGGGCGACGGCGATCGCCGCGGCGGTGATCACCGGCAGGGCGGAAACAACGATCAGCAACGTCTCCGGCAGCGTCATCGCGACCGAGGCACCCTATGCAGCAACGCGCCGGACGGTCATGCGATCGTCAGGTGCGGTCTCGCCAGGCCTGCGGGATCTCCGGATCGAAGAGGAGAAAGCCGCGTCACCCGAGCACAAAGAAGATGATCACCGGGTCGAGCAGGCGCGTTCACGACTCGGTCCATCAGTCGGTCCGTTCCATCATCAACATCTGAAGGCTGCTCGATCAGGGCGTGGTCCCGTTGCCGCCCGAGCCCGAGAGGCGGGAGATGTCGACCGCCACTCCCAGGGCGCCGGCGGAGCGCGCCGCGCCGATGTCAGCAGGCCCCAGCCCCCCTTGCGCGTAGACGGGCAGCCGGCTGGCCGCGACCAGGGCCTTCAGGCCGTCCCAACCCAGCACTTGGTCCTCCGGGTGCGAGGCCGTGGGCAGAACGGGCGACACGAGGGCCACGTCGGCGCCCAGTGCACTCGCGCGCTCGAGGTCCCGTGCGTTGTGCGCTGACACCGCCCACAGGCGTGTCGGCGGCCGCTCTATCAGGCCGGCCAGCGCGGCGGCGCTGCTGTGCAGCCCGCAGGCACCGGCCTGGCGTGCCTCCAGTGCCGTCCCGGAGAGGAGGAGGCGGAGCTCGGTCCCCCGCCTGGTATCGCGCAGCCGCCGGGTGAGCTGGACGCGCTGACCAGGCGCGAGCTCCAGTGCTCGCACGATCAGGAGCCGCACGCCGTCGGCCACCAACGACGGAATCGTCGCCAGCAGTTCGTCAGGACCGCCCGGCGTGCGGTTCACCCGGGCGACTGCCACCAGCTCGGGGAGCGCCAACGTCGCAAAGGCGAGCTCGTTGCTCGGCAGCAGAGGCCCGACCGTGGGACGGGCGGGGTCCACCCATGCCACCCGCTGGCCTTCCCTGCCTTTCGGGTCGCCCGACCACTGGCGTACGTGGAACCAGTGCAGCCGCACCCGCTTGGCCGGGAAGTCATGCTCGTAGACGCGCCATGGTGCCAGCTCGAGGGCGTGGATGCCGACCTCCTCGAGCAGCTCACGCGCCGCGGCCCGGGCCGGGCTCTCGTCCGGCTCGACCTGGCCTCCGGGAATCTCCCAGAAGCCGGCCGCGTCCCTGCCCGCCCTGCGCTCTGCCAGCAAGACCCGCCCGTCGGGCGCGCGGAGCACGCCCACCGCCACGTCAACCACGGGACGACCGAGGAGGGGTAGACGGCGGGACGGCAGCATCAATCAGGCCAGACTGGTAGCGGGTACAGCCCACCAGGTCGCCGTGGCGACTGCATCGTCCCCCGGTCCTCAGGGTCCACTTGCCGGGTCTGCGTCGGAGGGGCCGAGTCGCCACCGGCATCCCCGGCGGCAGCTTCTTGGGAGATGGGTTCGCCCTCGGGTCCGAGCAGTTGGGTGCCGTCCTTCGCCGCCGCGGGGGGCACGGGGGCGGTCATGAGCTCGTCCGGGACAGGGCGGCGGCGTCGGGGCGGCGCACTGGGCACGTCCGGCACCTTCGGTGCGGGCGCCCTCTTCGGCCCCTGACTAACCGGGGTGTCCTGGCGTTTGGCCGGGGTCATGTCAACCTATCTCCACGGGGACGATTGCCTCGGCGCGGGCGGCGAACTCGCGTTCCTCGGCCCCGACGGCCGCTCCACTCAAGCCATACACCCTGACGTTGACGTGTGTCCGGCTGAAGCTCAGATCCGGATAGAGCCCGGTCTCCTTCGAGAGGGCCGCGAGCCGGTCGAGGAAGGCTCGGGTCTCGGGGTAGGCGGCGAACTCAAAGCGGCGGTGCAGCATCGGTGGTCTCTCGACCTCCGTCCAGCCCTCCGGCGATCGGGGTTCCGGGGTCATCTGGTTCTCCTCGTCGGTGAAGTAGGGATCCTCAACGCCAGCCGGGATGCCGGCGCTGAGGATCCTGCACCCGAGCTCGGGCGCGTAGGCTCAGCTCGCCGCCCCGGAGTACCGCGGCGGAGCGAATAGCCCATCTGGAGGACGCCTAGACCGGCGCGACCTGGGTTTCGCGGGGACTGTCGGGAAGGATGTTCTCGACCTCGCCGTGCGGCCGGGCGATGATGTGGGCGGCAGCCAGGCCGTCGCCCACGCGCTCGCACGCGTCAGCGCCGGCACGGACTGCGGCGTTGACCGCGCCCGTCTCGCCACGCACCAGCACGGTGACGTAGCCGCCGCCGACGAACTGGCGGCCGATCAGCCGCACCTCTGACGCCTTGGTCATGGCGTCGGCAGCCTCGATCGCGGGGACGAGGCCCCGGGTCTCGATCATGCCCAGGGCAATGCCCGGAATGTCTGCACTTCCATTGTTATTGGCCATCTGCTCTTTCTTCCTCCGTAGCTGAGTTGAGATCGGGTGTTACGGGGTGGGTGTGGACCGGGTCAGTCGCGCCATCGCTCCTCGCTCCAGTGGTCGATGATCCCGCCGATGGTCAGGTCGGTGGTGATGCGGTAATCGCCGGCGGCATGGCGGGCCGCCGAGGTGCTGATGGTGATGACGAAGTCGCCCGGCCTTGTGCCGACGGGGTCGAGCGCCACCTCCAGGTCGCCGCTGTCGTCCTCGACGACCCGTAGCGACTTGTTCTGGAGCCTGGGGACGCGACTGGTGGCGACGAGGTCGCCGACGACGCGTTGGATGTTCATCGTCGCCCCCCACCGTTCGGGGACGCGGCGACCGACTCCACGACCAACAGCT
>JALYGD010000136.1 GCA_030777265.1 Actinomycetota bacterium
TCGGTGGGGGCGTAGTACTTGGCGGTGCGCCCCGCTCCCGGACCGGAGCGGCCGGGGGGGCGGGCGTAGTGGGCGGTCAGCATCCCGGCTTCGAGCAGGCGTTCCAGGTGGAAGGTGGCCAGACGCGGGGGGACGCCGACGCGTTCGGCGATCTCCTGTCGGCTGAGGGGCCGGCCGGCTCGCCGGACCTGCTGATAGATGTGCCAGCGGGTGTGGTCGCCCAGCACGTTGAGCAGTCCCAACCATGGTCTGGTGCCTCGACCCATCGTCCGTCCTCGTTGTCTCCCCCCGTGGTCTCACCGCGCCACACTGTAACGTCAAGCTTATTGTATGAAAGACTTGACAGTAGTGTAGAAGCGGGGGAGACTTCTAGTAACAGGGCTGATTGTCGTTAGAGTCCCGCGAGGTGATGTATGGCTACCACTACGAGAGGGACAGCGGAGGGTGCCCGCGGTATCCGCGACCCAGGCTTCCTCGCGTTCTGGCTGCTGCGGATTGGCTTCACCGCTGCCCCCATCATGTTCGGCCTCGACAAGTTCCTCCATTTCATGGTCGACTGGGACATCTACCTCTGGGAACCCGTCGCCGACTTTCTTCCCGCCACTGCCGACCAGATCATGATGGGGGTCGGGGTGGTCGAGATCGTCGCAGGCCTCGTCGTGCTCGTCGCCCCGCTCATCGGCGGGTTGCTCGTCGCGGCGTGGCTGGCGACCATCATCATCACCCTGATCCTGGTCAGCATCACGGGACAGTCCGCCGGTATCGTGGGGCCGGTCACGTACTGGGACATCGCCCTGCGCGACTTCGGCCTCATGCTGGGCGCCATCTCGCTCGCCATCCTCTCCAGGAAATGGGGCGCCTTCGGGCTACGGTGACGGGCGGTCAGCTTTCGGGAGTCCATCAACCGGGCTCACCGATGCTGGCCGAGTCCTCCCCCTCCTGGAGGGTAGGGGCCTCGCCCGGCGAGGGCAGTGGCCGTGGTCGAATACCTACCCGATCCTCCGCGAAGGCCCCGCTCGCGTGAAGCAGAAGCTCGGGCGCATGTGATCTTCACGCTGAGCCCCGCGGGCAGACCACCCGCAGGAGTTGCTCGCCAGCCGGTCCCCACGAAAGGAGACCTCGTGCGTCGCAAGCTGTTCGCGATACGCCCGGCCGCCAGCATGCGGGGCCGCGCGTTCAAGGGGCTGCGGGGCTGGGCCGGGAAGCCCCTGCACCCCCCGCTGACCGACATTCCCGTAGCCGCCTACGTGCTGGCGGCGGTCTTCGACCTCGTGTCGTTTCTTGCCGGGGGGGACGCTGAGATCGCCCGTGACGCCTACACGGCAGCGACCTGGACGATCATCGGGGGCGGGATCGTGTCGTTGGGCGCTGCCCTCACCGGCTTCTGGGACTGGCTGAAGTCCACCCCGAAGTACACCCAGGCCTGGCGGACCGCTAACTGGCACATGGCAGTGATGGTGACGGTCACCCTCGTCGTCGTCGTCGACATCGTGCTGCGCCTGGGCGACTACGACGCCCCACGCACCCCCGGCGCCGTGACGGTCCTGTCAGTCCTGGCGGGGATCCTGGTGGCCTACGGTGCGCTCTACGGGGGAGCGCTGGTGTACGACTACGGCTTCAACGTCGAAACCTCCGGTGACCACCACGTGTGGCACCGGTCCGAAGAGAACCTGCTGCCCGGCGAGGAGCCCCATCCCGACCAGACCCCTGATCGGGCGGCCAGGCGTGCGGGTAGCGGGAGCGGCACGCGCCCCTAAATTGCCGCGGACGCGAGGACAAAATGGCCGGAAAGCTTGTTGCGGTTCTCGACGGGCTCGGGCATTACACCCAGCAGCCTCAGACCTGGGCCGGAATCGCAATCGTGCTAGCGGTCGGCGGAGGTCGGAGAGGTCGGAGAGCCGCCCTGCGAGGCGGCGCCTGCTACGGAATCGCAGCTGTCCTCGCGAACTTTGTCATCAAGCCTTTGGTCGAGAGAAGCCGCCCCTCAGGGGCGGGTGAAGGGGAACTCGGGCCGGTCACGACGTCATTTCCTTCCGGGCACGCCGCTGCCGACCTCGCGTTCACGTTCGGGGCGGCGCAGGAGCTACCAGCCCTGCTTGTCCCACTCGTGGCGGCAACGTTCCCGGCTCACTGGTCGCTGGTGCGCAGCAACGGCCATCACACCACCGATGTGCTCGTGGGAGGGCTGGTCGGGCTCCTCGTGGCTTGGGGTATGTGGAAGCTCTGGCCGGTCGCATCCGAAAACGATCTCACGGGAGAGCTCAGACCAGAATCGCATGCCGCACAAAAGGGGGCAGGCCGGCCAGGGGCTGGACCAGGACGATCAGACCAACTCGTCCTACCAGGCTGAGGAGCACGACAGGCGCGCGGCGACGAACCACGTCAGGGCGATGACGAGACTGGAGGGGGGCGTTGGGAGCATCGGGCGGAGCAGAAGAGCAACGACCTAGTCGTGAGCTGCACAGCTTGTGGACAGAGGTGGAGGGCCGGCGCTGGCATGCTCGTGTCCCGGTCGAGCAGGCCCCGCACGGTCCGGACGTCGTGTTGGTCCACGGCTTCGGCGTCTCGAGCCGCAACATGGTCCCGACGGCTGAGGCGCTGGCCCCGCACTGCCGCGTCTACGCGCCCGACCTTCCTGGCCACGGGTTGAGCTACAACCCCTCGCAGACCCTGGACCTCACCGGTCTCGCCGAGACCCTCATCGAGTGGATGACGTCGGTGGGCCTGCAGCGAGCCTGCCTGCTGGGAAACTCCTACGGCTGTCAGATCATCGTGGAGCTCGCGGTGCGACACCCCGAGCGCGTCGAGCGGCTGATCCTGCAGGCACCGACGGTCGATCCGCACGCGCGTAACCTTCCGCGCCAACTGGTCCGCCGGCTACGCAGCGGCTGGCGCGAGCGTCACGAGCCCGCAGGCGATGAGACGGCCCAGGACTGGCGGGAGATCGGCTTGCGGCGCATGTTTCAAGACGCCCGCTATGCGATGCGTGACCGTATCGAGGACAAGCTGCCCCACATCCAGGCGCCGACGCTGGTGGTGCGGGGCTCGCGTGATCCCATCGTGCCCCAGCGCTGGGCTGAGGAGGCCACTGCGCTGATCCCCCTCGGCCGGCTCGTCGTGCTGGACGGGGCGGTCCACACCATCACCTTCACCCGCCCCCATCAGCTGGTCGAAGCGATCCTGCCCTTCCTGTTCGAGGGCAGCGCCGAAGACCGGCCAGTGACGGAGACCGACCGAGCATGAGCGCCGAGGCGGGTCCGGTCAGGTAACCGCCGGACCGGCATGCTCTCCGAGCACGTCCTCGAGCTCCAGCGGTGTGTGGCGCACCAGGAACGCCACCCGGCCGACCTGTCGGCTCGCCTCGCACGTTCGTGCCGCCAGCCACCCCGACGCAGCGCCACCAGCGGCCCCTCCCAGGAGCGGGACGAGCCGTGCGAGGCGACGGCGCAGCACGCGCCGAACCGTCTGCTCAAGCGTCTCCCGGAGCGCGCGGCTGCTGGTCTGCTGGAGGACGATGCGTGGGAGTTGCCCAGCAGTGTCAGCGTCGAGGCGCTGCTCCGCCAGACGGCGGCTGAGGGCCGCGGTGGTTCCCTTTCTGACCCCCAGGTCCGTCTCGGTGGCCAGGGCGACGACGTCGACGGCCGCCTGCAGCGCGGCCTGGTGGGAGCGCACGCCGCCATAGACGGCCAGCAGATGAGCCGACGCCCGCAGTGGGACGACCACGGCGGACGAGACATCCGCGACGAGCGCCACGACCGACAGGGGCACGGTCAGCGACGCCGCCCCGGCTAGCGCTCCCTGCACGCCCAGCGCCCCGACGTAGCGGTTCCGCAGCTCCCCGGCGCGTTCGTCGGCCTGCCGCAGCGCCGCCTCGCGACCCTCCGGATCGTCCGGCACCACCGGCGCGACATCGTTCTCGAGGTCTCTCAGCACCGCATCCTCGAGGGCAGCGCTCGCACGGTCCGTGGCAGCCTTCAGCGCGCTTCGTCCCGGTCCGGTTTCCAGCACCAGGTCGAGGACCTGGCGGCTGCGCGAAGACACGCCACCGAGCATGCGGTCCATCCACCGGGGTTCGTGGTTCAGCCACTGCTGCACCTCGTCCAAGACGGACCGTTCATAGGGCTCGAGCATCTCGTGCCATCCTCGAATCAGCGTCGAAGGTCGTG
>JALYGD010000137.1 GCA_030777265.1 Actinomycetota bacterium
GCTCATGGCGGAGTGACCCCCCGCACCAACCCGTCCTCCCCATCGATGGCCCAATACTAGAACGGTCGCCATTCAGGGGAGTTCTTGCGAGCGGGGGATCGTGGATCTCACCGATCTGCGTTCCGGCGGCGAGCGAAGGCCCCAGGAGAAACGATGACGGTCCTGACCGTGGGGGCTCACCTGCGCATGCTCGGCAGGGAGCGGGAGGATCGCCTCGCGCTGGCCGAGGGCGCGTTGGTCCGTAACATCGCAGCTCGGCTCGGCTGCCACCCCACGACGGTGGGCAAGTCGCTACCAGCCGCCCCGAGCCTTGTTACCGGGCGCTGCATCCGTGCCGTACTCGTGCGGGTGCACGGCGACAGGAGGTCGGCCGGCTCGGCTCAGCTGATCCCAGGGCGATCAGGGATGGCGACGGTGCATGGTGGAACGTTCCCTCGCCGCCGAAGGGCCACGGTCGCCCATACGAGCTCGACGACGCCGAACGGCCATGCGGCGAGAACCCGTAGGCGCTGGACAAGACGCACCCGACGGCGAACGCAAGCACGAAGGCGGGTCCGCGGTCTTCCAGCGCGTACATGGTCATCATGAAGGTCAAAGCCAACACCGCGAACAGCGTGAAATCCTGTGCCAGTCGCTCACGCTTGCCCCAGTGCTTGCGTGGCGGAGGGCGCTAGGCGCAGCAGCTCGTGTGTCAACGCACCTACCAACGGTAGCAGCGTGACCCGGCGCCGCCGTGGTGCCGATCGTGTGGTAGTGGCCGCCGGGGGGCACAGTCGCCCAGCCCTCTGCAGGCACGTACAGCTTCTGTCATCTACCTCAGCCAGCACGCTCGTCGGGCCGCTATCCGCCCCTCTTCGGCTCGAACCGGTCGGCTGCCTGGGACTTGAAACCCGGGTGGATAGGCGCAAGTCCGAACGGTTCGGTCGCGTCGATTTTGAAGATGGGGCTCGTGGGGTCGGGGCCCCGCTCATCGATGGGCCCGTAGTAGTAGTCGGCGGCGAGTCCGTCGAACGACAGGGTGCCGACACGGGGTATGGCCCGGAGGATCCCTTCCTTAGAGACGTCGCCCTCCTTGACCGCTTGCTCCAGCACCGCGGTCATGACCTTCCCTTGGGTGTAGCCGTTGATCAGACGGGGATCGCTCTTGGCGACGTCGAGGCTTGGCGGATAACGTTCGATGTGCGCGAGGAATTCGGCCATTCCGGGAATCGACCGGTCACCGTACTGCGCTCCTTCGCGCACATGCCAAAAGTTGTCTTCGAGGTAGTCCTGCAGGGGCGAGGTGGCCAGCGCAGCCGCCCAGGCGGGAGCCAGGCCCAGCCAACGGGGAGCGAACCGGGACCGCGCTGCCGTGCTGAGGATGCCGCTGGTGTCGGGCGCTCCCGCGGCGAGCACGATGGCGTCGCATCCAGCCCGTTGGAGCTGGGTCACCTGAGCCGTGAACTCCTGGTCGCCGGAGCGGAAGCGGGCGGTCTCGCCGGGGTCGAGGCCCAGCTCCTGGGTGGCGAGGGCGACTCCCTCCTCCGCCGCCTCGCCGAAGGCGCTGTCCTCGACCATGGCGCAGACGGTGCCGCCACGCTGGGGGGCCTCCGCCTGTACGTAGTAGCCGACGATGTTGATCGCCTCGAGCTGGTAGGGGACCCCGACGGGAATAAGGTTGGGTTCGCGGATCCAATCGGCGTCGAGCGTGTTCGCCAGGGCGGCGCCTCCATCACGCTCGAGCTGAGGGAGGAGCGCCTTGAGCGCCGTGGTACCGAAGACGTTGAACATCACAACCTCGCTCTTCAGCCCTTTGTAGGCCTGCACCGTGGTGGCGGGGTCACCTCGGCTGTCCCGCAGCACCAGCTCGACTCTGTACTTGCCAGCCACGCCGCCTTTCTCGGCGTTGAGCGAGTCGACCCAGACCTGGGCCCCGGCGGCGAGCGGACTGCCGAGGAACGCGGCCGGACCCGTCAGCGGCACGAGCACCCCAATGCGCAGGAGGCGCTCCGACGGCGCCGAGGTATCGCCACAGGCTGCCAGCGCCAGCACGACCCCGACCAGTCCGAGGGCGAGATCCCGAAGCCGTGCACGAACCCTCATGGGTTCCCAGCGCCCACGGTGACGCTCCCGTCCTGCGGCGCTCTCGTGCGCCGGCCCCTGGCCACCCTATCCCACAGCGCCACCAGGCCACGCGGCTCGAACAGCAGAAAACCGATGATGAGCAATCCGAAGAGCACCTGATTGAGGGCGAACACCGTCAGGATCCCCTCCTCGCTGGCGCTGGTCACCAGGCCCGGGATCGCGTCGCTGTAGCGCTCGATCACCCTGGGGAGGGCGGTGATAAACACCGCCCCGACGACGGCACCGGCCACCCTTCCCAGTCCGCCCACGATGATCATGGCCATGTACTGGGCCGAAAGGAGGATGTTCCACTCCGAGGGGGCGACGTGGCCCTGGAAGGAGCCCAGCAGTGACCCGGCGACGGCGGCGAATGCGCTGGCGATGACGAAGGCTCGCAGCTTGAAGCGGGGGGCATCGACACCGATCACCCGGGCGGCGAGCTCGCCGTCGCGCAAGGCCTGCAGAGCGCGCCCCGGCCGGCTTCTAAGGATGTTGGCAACGGCGAGGGCACCGACGGCGACGACTCCCCAAACAAGCCAGAACCAGCCTGCGGCCCTGCTCAAGTCCTGGCCGGCCACTCCGACATGGTCGAAGTCGACCCCGAGCCACGCGGGGGCGACCACCTCCCGCCCGATCGGACCGCCGGTCAGCTCATCCCAGTTCGTGTACACGTGCTCGCCGAGGAAACCGAGGCCCACTGTCCCGAGGGCCAGATAACCCTCGCTCAGCCTTAGCACGAACGTAGCGACCACACCGCCCACCACGGCGCCCGTGAGGGCCGCACCAACCAGCCAAGCCGGAAGGGGAAGGCCCAGGTCGGCGCCCAGGACTGCCCCGGCGTAGGCGCCCAATCCGACGAAGGCGGCGTGACCGAGCGAAACCTGACCGGTCGACCCGGTCAGGAGGTTGAGTCCAAGGGCGCCGACGGCGGCGATGCCGGCGTAGTCGAGGACCGTGAGCCAAAACTCCGACAGCAGCAACGGCGCCGCCGCATACACGCCGAGCAGGATGATGAGCCCAACCGGCGCCGGCCGGAACGCCATCAGGCGAGGTGCAGTTTCGAATGAGTCCGAGTCTGTTCGACCGTCGCCGCGCCTCTGGCTCATGGCCGCGCCGCCCCCGGCGCGCCGAACAGACCATGAGGCCGCAGGCGTAGAAGCACGAGCATCACGACGTAGGGCATGACCACGTGGAAGTTGGTTCCAAGCCACGCCGCGTACTCGGGCTGGTAACCGGCGGTGAGCGTCTGGGTCACGCCGATGACCAGGCCGCCGACGACAGCACCGGCCGGGGAGTCGAGCCCGCCGAGGATGAGGGCGGGAAGGGCGGCGAAGGCGACCGACGCGATGGTCGTGTCCACTGCGCTGGCGCCCGAGGCCAGGCTGATGCCCCCGAGGGCGCCGACCACGCCGGCGATGGCCCACGAGATGGCGATAATGCGGCGCACGCTGATGCCGTGAGCGGAGGCGACTTCCTGGTCGAGGGCGGTGGCCCGCATGGCCAGCCCGTAGCGTGTCCAACGAGAGAAGGCGAAGAACCCGGCCACAACCGTCGCCGCGAATCCCATCGTCCACAGGTCGCGCACGGCGACGATCACCCCCGCCGCGCTCACGGTCTGGACACCCCAGGGATCACCCAGGTTCAGCGGCTCATACCCCCAGATGGCCGGGACGAGCGCCTGGAACACGATCAGCAGCCCGATCGTGATCATGATCACGGCGTGCGGGGGCTGTCCGACCGTCCTGCGCAAGGGCGCACGCTCGAGCAGCACGCCGAGGACGCCGCACGTCGCGCAGGCGAGCGCGGCACCTAGCGGGAACAGCAGTCCCGCCCGCTGGGTGAAGTGATGGGTGAGGTAGGCACCGAGGAGGACGAAGCCCCCCTGGGCGAAGTTGAGCACCCTGGTGGCCGATAACACGACGGCGAACCCCAGGGCCACGAGGGCGAAGCGAAAGCCTACGGCGAGGCCGGCCACCACGAGCTGGAGGAATTCGGCCAACGGGGCTCCTTAGCCGGGGCCGAGGTAGGCATCGACGACGGCGGGGTCGGCGCGGACCTGATCGGGTGGGCCCGAAGCGATACAGCGCCCCGATTCGAGCGCAACCACACGGTCGGCCAGGTCCACCACGAACTCCATGTCGTGCTCGACGACCACAACCGCCAGCTCTCGGCGCTGGCGCGCCTCGCGGATGTAGCGGGCGATCTCGCCCCTGTCCGGCGGGGCCAGGCCGCTGACGGGCTCATCGAGCAGCAGCAGTCGCGGCTCCATGGCCAGAGCCCGGCCCAGCTCGGCCCGCTTTCGCCAGCCGAACGAGAGCGCCGAGGCGGGAGTGTGGAGATAGGGCCTGAGCTGGAGCAGCTCGACAATGTCGGCCACCCGGGCGCGGTGAGCGGCTTCTTCCCTGCGGGCCCGTCCCCCCCAGGCGGCGCCGGCGACGAAACCGGTTCTCATCAGCAGATGGCGACCGAGGAGGAGGTTGTCCAGGACGCTGAGCCCACCGAAAAGCCCGAGGTTTTGAAAGGTGCGGCCCACCCCACGGAGGGCTGCGCGCCCCGGTCCCCCCACCAGCTCTACCCCATCGACGCGGATTCGCCCGCCCTGGGGCGAGCACACCCCGTCGATGCAGTTGAAGACCGAGGTCTTGCCCGCCCCGTTCGGACCGATCAGTGCGACCAGCTCGTCGCGTCCGACGCCAAAAGAGAGCCCATCGACTGCGGTGACGCCACCGAATCGCAGCGTCACGTCTTCGAGCGCCAGGATCGGGCCGTTCATCCGCCGGGATGGTCCCTCGGTCGTCTAGGTGCGCCCGGGCCGCCGAGGTAGAGATCCTGAAGGTCCCGGCCGGTAAGGAGCGCCTCGGGAGTGCCCTCTAGCACGACCCGGCCAGCCTGCATCACATAACCGTAGTGGGCGACGGATAGCGCCATTCGGGCGTTCTGCTCGATCAGAACGACGCTGATGCCGTTCCGGCTGATCTCAGCGATGAGGGATTTGACTCCCTCGACGATCCGGGGCGCGAGCCCTAGCGAGGGCTCGTCGAGCAGCAACAGCTTCGGCTGGGCCATCAGCGCGCAGGTGAAGGCGAGCATCTGCTGCTCCCCGCCGGACAGCTCGCCGGCGCGGGAGCGAAGGCGCTTCCCGAGGTCGGGGAAAAGCTCGAGCATCCTCTCGCGGGCCGGTTGCGCCGCCCCTCGCCCGCTTGTGAAGGCTCCCACCCGCAGGTTCTCCTCGACGGTCAGCTGGGCGAAGACGCGCTTTCCCTGCATCACCTGCCCGACGCCGGCCCGCACGATGGCGGCCGGCTCGAGGCCGCGCAGCGAACGACCGTTGAGGGCGATCTCCCCTTTGGTGATCCGGCCGCGATGGAAGTTGAGCAGGCCGGCCACGGCACGGGCGAGCGCCGTCTTGCCGGCGCCATTGCCGCCGAGCACGGCGGCAATGGCGCCGGGGCGGACCTCCACGCTCACCCCACACAAGGCCCGCACGGCCCCGCCATAGACTATGGACAGGTCGCGGACGACGAGGTGGGCGCCGGCCACCTCCGGGCCTTGGGCGTGCATGCCAGAGACTGCCATGGACACCTACGTGCAGTCGTACTCGCCGCCGGTACCTCCGGGTACGCTCGTCGCTTACCACAGCGACTGGGCGCCAGGCATGTTGGGACGTGGAGCGGATCCGATCGTGGAGCGCGATGCGGAGCTGCGCCGCATCGCCGAACTGGTGGATCAGTTGGCCTCCGATGGGCGAGGGGCGGCGTTGGTGGTGGAGGGGCCCGCGGGCATCGGCAAGACGCGGCTGCTGCAGGCGGCGCGCGAGCTCGGGGTGGGACGCCAGCTCGGGGTGCTTTCGGCCCGCGGGACCGAGCTGGAGCGGGGCTTCGCCTTCGGCCTGGCCCGCCAGCTGCTGGAACCGCCGCTGGCGGCGGCGGATGCCGAAGAGAGGAGCGAGCTGCTCCAGGGTGCGGCGGCCTTGGCGATGCCGGTCCTCGGTCCGATCTCAACGGATGCCCTCGCCGTGGACGCTGCCAGTGCCTTGCACGGCCTGTACTGGCTGGTCGACGGGCTGGCCAGGCGGCGCCCGCTCCTGCTCGCGGTGGACGACGCCCACTGGGCCGACGGGGCGTCGCTGCGCTTTTTCAGCTACCTGGTCCGTCGCCTGGAGTCGCTGCCGGTGCTCGTGGCGCTGGGTTGCCGCCCGCCCTCGGGCGGCCACGACGGGGCGGTTCTTTCAGAGCTGGTGACCGATCCGGGGGCGGAGACCATGCGCCCCCGGCCGCTCGGATCAGCCGGAGTCGCCCGACTCCTGTGCGAACGGCTGGGAAGGTCGGCGGACCCGGAGTTCGTGGACGCCTGCCTGGCCGTATCCGGCGGCAATCCGTTCCTCCTGAGCGAGCTGGCCCGTGAGCTGGACGTCGAGCAGATCGAACCGCGGGCCGCCGAGGCCGGACGAGTGGCCGGATTGCGCCCGGAGAACCTGGCGCGCTGGATGATGGCCCGCCTGGTCCGTGCGGGCGTCGACGCCGCGGCCCTGGCGCCGGCCATCGCGGTGCTGGGCGAGGGCGCTCAGCTGGCGGTGGCGGCCGAACTGGTGGGCATGCCCGAGGACACGGCGGTGGACGCCCTCGACGCCCTGGCCACGGAGGGACTGGTCGCGCCCGCGCTCCCGCCACGTTTCGCCCACCCGATGCTGCGCACCGCGGCCGAGGGCCTCCTTCCGCCCGGCGGGCGCTCGCAGCTGCACAGCCGCGCCGCCGAGCTGCTCGGCCAGCGTGGCGCGTCGGCCGAGCGAGTCGCATCGCATCTGCTCGAGACCGAGCCCCGCCGTGACAAAGCGGCCGTCGAGACGCTCGCCGAGGCCGCCCGCATGGCCCGGGCGCGGGGAGCCCCAGACGTGGCCGCCCGCCTCCTGCGCCGGGCGCTCGAGGAACCGCCGACCGACAACCGCTGCCTGGAGCTGGAGTTCGACCTCGGACGCGCCGAACGCGATCTAGGACTGCGCTCAGGGCGCGCCCATCTGGCCGCCGCCGCCGACGCGAAAAATCCGATGCTGGCTGCTCGAGCCACTCGCGCCTTGGTATGGGCAGGCGGCCCCGATCCAGAATCCCTGCGGAAGGTGCTCCCCCTCATCGACCGGGCCATCGAACGCCTCGGCAATCAGCACCGACAGCTGGCGCTCGAGCTCGAGGCGCTCCGCCTCGCCCCACTGTGGATCCTCCCCGACCTGCGGGAGCGGTTCGAGGGTGAGGTCGAACGCTTCCGTCAGCTGCCCGGAGACAGCGCCGCCGAGTCGCTGGCCCTGTCGTTCGTCGCACGTGCGCTCATGTGGCGGGGCGACTCGGCGAGCGCCGTGGCGGCGGCCGCCGAGCGGGCCGCCGCCAACCCTGCCCCTCTGCGGCAGGACGACATGGCGTTCCTCTGGCTGCTCTATGTTGTCAATGACCTCTTGGCCGTCGACCGCCACGAACTCGCCGACCGCCTGATCGAGCAGGCATTTGAGCTGGCCCGAGCGCGCGGCTCGACCTACCGCTTCGCCACGGCGTCGTCGCTGAGAGCGGTTTCCCGGCTCACCAGCGGCGACCTGCAGGCCGCCGAGGCCGACGCCCGCGCCGTGCTGCGATGGACGAACGGCCCCATGGGTGTGGCCCCGCTCGTCCGGTCACTCACCGATCAGGGCCGGACCGCGGAGGCCAAGCGACTCCTGGCCGACCTGCACCTTGACGGCGCCATACCTGACACCCGCCCGATGAACCCCCTCCTCGTCGAGCGCGGGCGGCTGCGGCTGACCGCCGGCCAGGCGGAGGCGGGTCTGGCTGACCTGGAGGAAGCCCTGCAGCGGTTGGCACGGCAGTTCAGCTTCGTGGAGCTGGCTGGTGTCGAGCCGGAACTCGAGCGGGCGCTGGCGCTTCGAGCTGTGGGCCGACACGACGACGCCCGCCGGGAAGCGGAGGGGGCGCTGGAAGCAGCGCGGCGGTGGGGCACCAACCGGGTGGTGGGGGCGGCTCTGCGGGTCAAGGCCCTAGTGGCGGGCGGCGAGGAAGGGCTGGCGCTCCTCAGGGAGGCGGCCGCGCTGCTGGCCGAGTCCCCGGCGCGACTCTTGTACGCTCGAGCGCTGGTCGACTATGGCGCCGCTCTTCGCCGCGCCGGTCGCCGTTCCGAGGCCCGACCGCCGTTGCGAGAAGGACTCGAACTCGCCGATCGATGCGTTGCAGTCCCCGTCGCCGAGACAGCACGCCAGGAGCTAGCGGCCACCGGGATGAAGGTCCCCCGCCGCCAAGCAGACCCGGACGCGCTGACGGCGAGCGAGCGACGTGTCGCCGAGTTGGCCGCGGAAGGCGCATCCAACCCCGAGATCGCCCAACACTTGTTCGTGACCGTCAAGACGGTCGAAGGCCATCTCTCGAACACCTACCGAAAGCTCGACATCCGCTCCCGCCACGCACTGAGAGCCGCCCTCGATGAGCAGGGGGGCGCCTGACCCGCAAGCGCCACATCCTCCGGATGGCCGCGTCGAGCGACGTCCGCCGCCAAAGCGGAGTCGGTAGCCGGGACTTGTCCAGCGCTGGCGCCGATCTCGTCGGCGACCAACTCAAGGGTCTGGTCAAGGTGCTCCCGAGTGCGAGGGGACGGGAGCCCTGCGTAGCTTGCATCAAAGTGACGCGAGAGGCGAAGGAGCCGCAGGAACTGCTGGACCAGAGGCTGACCGACTGGCAGGCCCTGCGCCAAGGCGCCGGTCGCCGCGGTCGCACGGATTGGCGGAGGCGAGATCCGCCCGCGCGGCCCACATGGCGGCTGGCGAACGCTCGGTCCCGCGAACTCCGTCGAGGTGGTGAACGGTGTTGAGCGCGGTCGGCGACAGCCAGGCTGTGGTTCGGCAAGCGCTTCGAATGTTGTGCAGAGCGGACGACCAAGGGTTGTGCCGGCGGATCCACTCCGACTACCGAAACCACGTCCGGCCCGGGCTCGAGCGAGGGAGAGCTTCCGCGCCCTGCGAGCGGCGCTTCAAGGCATTCGCCGATATCGAGCTGATCCCCCGCGAGGTCATCGTCGGCCTAGACGGCACGGTGACCGTGCGGTTGCGCTTCCGGGGGCTGCACGTCGCCCCCTACGCCGGTGTCGAACCGTGCGGGCGCACGGTCTGAGCTTGACGAGATCCCCATCTGGCGTCTGCGCGATGGGCGACTGGTGGAGCACTGGGCGCTGCGAGACCAGCTCCAGGCCCTGCACTAGACGAGCGTCGACGCGCCCCGTCGAACAGGGACCCACGACTTCTGGGGAACTCGGATTTCGGGTCCAGGCCGAAGTCCAGGGTGCGAGTCAAGGGTGCTCCCGGGTGCGAAGGACCCCCAGGGGCAGCGAGTCTACGGGCGCGATGAGAAGCGTTTACCCAAGCGTTGCGACCTGCAAGGAGAGATCATGGCAAGGCAAGTAGGTGTGAGCGGGTGCGAGGCGCGCCGGCGTGTCGCTGGCGTATGTGCGGTCCTGAGCCTCGTGGTTAGCGGGACTGCGCTGTGGTGGGCACGAACAGCGCTCGCCGTCGTTCCCGGACAGAACGGGATGATCGCCTTCACCAGTACCCGGGACGGCAACGCCGAGGTGTACATCATGAACCCCGACGGCAGCGGGCAGACGAACCTGACCGACAACGCTTCGGCCGATACCGACCCAGCGTTCTCCCCGGACGGAACCAAGATCGCCTTCACCAGCTCTAGAGGTGACTGGGACCTCTACGTGATGAACGCCGACGGCAGCGGGCAGACCCAGCTAACCGACGATTTCTACTATGACGCCGCGCCGGTGTACTCCCCGGACAGCACCAAGATCGCCTATGAGAGCGAACGATCAGGCAGCGGCGAGGACGGTCTCCAATTCGACGTGTTCGTGATCAACGCCGACGGCACAGGGGAGACGAACCTGACCCCTGATGCGAGCACGATAACTCACTCCCCGGACGCCACCGACCCGACCTTCTCTCCGGACGGAACAAAGATCGCCTTCTCCAGCGACCGGGACAGTGACGGCAACCAGGGCATCAGCAATGAGGTGTGGGTGATGAACGCCGACGGCACTGGGCAAACCCGCTTGACAACAGCGGGCGGCGAATTCCCGGCGTACTCTCCGGACGGATCCAAGATCGCCTTTATTCGAAGCGGCAACGTGTGGGTGATGAACGCCGACGGCAGCGGGCAGACCCAGCTGACCGACGATTTCTACTATGACGCCGCGCCGGTGTACTCCCCGGACGGCACTAAGATCGCGCACACTCGCACCTCGCTAGTCGTCGGCGACCGCAACGACGATGACGTGTATGTGATGAACGACGACGGCACCGCGCATACCCGTCTGACCACCGACCCCGCCGGCGACAGCGGACCGGATTGGGGTGTGGCCGCCACCGGGCCACCTCCGCCGGACACGACAGCGCCCGAGACCACGATCACCTCCGGTCCCTCGGGGACGACCACCGACAACACCGCCACCTTCGAATTCACCGCCAGCGAGCCGGGGTCGAGCTTCGAGTGCCAGTTGGACGCTGGCGCCTTCGCGGTCTGCGACTCCCCCTACACGACCCAGCCGCTGTCGGCCGGCGACCACAGCTTCTCGGTGCGGGCAACCGACGCGGCAGGCAACACCGACCCCACCCCCGCCAGCCGATCCTTCAGCGTGGCCAGGCCGGCGCTCAGCATTGCGGACCGCCAGGCCACCGAGGGCAATCGTGGCACCAAGACGTTCTCCTTCACCGTCACGCTGTCCAAGGCCAGTACCGAGACGGTGAGTGTCTCCTACAGCACCGCTGATGGGACGGCGACGGTGGCCAACGGGGACTATGTGGCCAGTAGCGGCGGGCTCACCTTCCTGCCCGGCGAGACGTCTAGCACCATCAACGTCTCGGTCAAGGGAGATCGCAGGAAGGAGCCCAACGAGACCTTCTACGTCGACCTGAGCAATCCCACCAACGCCACCCTCGACGACAGCCAAGGCATCGGCACCATCACCAATGACGACTAGGCGACGGATCCTGTTCTTGATGTTGTCACCGACCATGCGGGCGCTGCCACCATGGCGAACCGACGAGTCTCACCCGACGAGTCGCACCGTCCCGACCGCCCGGGAAGAAGAACCGACCCGAATCCCTGCGTCGGTGTTCGTGGTGCCCGAGGAGCTCATGTTCTCAGGTCAACCGCCGAAGCGGCGTCCCCTTCGAGCGGGTCGTGGAGGCGCCGATCTCGCCTGCGGGCCGCTTGGAGAGGTTACCAGGCCGGCCCAACTGGCCACCCAGAACGAGCACTGGTCCATCCCGCCGCCGGCGAGGGGGACTGCAAGGAACGCCGTCCGGGACCAGCCGACTCACGCCGGCAGTGGGCTGCAACAGATCGGCAACCAACCGGAAACGCCGCTCGGCGAGATCTATTCCGGAGACAGCCCATGAGAAGCCATCCACGCGGTTCGGATCACGTGCAATCGATGGGCCGGATAGTCCCAAATCCGTAGGTGACCGGCGTCGCCTCATCTCTGGAGTAGGAGCACATGGAACTCATTGATCCCAACATCGTCTGGCATAACAGCCAGACCAACGAGACCCAGATCTGGTTCATGGACGGTCATCGACTCACTGGACGGGGAACCGTGCTCGGAGAGATGGGCGAGCCAGCATTCGTCGGTTTGCCGTGGAGCATCGTCCACTGATCATGCCGACGACGCAGGAGACGCAACCGGACCGACCGCCTCGTACGACCAGCTCTGGGAGCCGAGAGATGTCCAGTGGGAACAAGATGCCCGTTCGACACGGGCTCGCCCCGCTCACGGGGGTGCTGTTCGTGGTGTTGCTGCTCACCTTCTTCGCGATCGCGCCGTTCCCGCCGGTCTCTACCGAGGTGTCCGTCGACGAGGTGGTGAACTTCTACGTCGAGAACGGGGACAGGGTGTTCATCGGTGCGCTCTTCCAGTCCTTGTCCGCTGCGACGTTCCTGCTCTTCGCGGCGGTCCTCCACAAGGAGATGAGGGCCCGGGGTGCAGCCGCCAGCGCCGTCGGGTTGATGGCCGGAGCGACGGTGTTCACCGTCGGCGCCACGCTCGATGCGACGATCAATGCGGCGGGGGCGAACGCGGCGGGGATGGTCGACGCGGTGGCGGTGCAGGCGCTGACCGCGCTCTACGAATTCGCCTACATGCCGGCCGCCACCGGCATGTTCGTCTTCCTCGTCGGCTGGGGTGCGGCGATCGTGCGCCATGGCCTGTTCCCGGCGTGGACCGGCTGGCTCTTCGTGGCCGCCGCCCTTCTCGCGATTTCCACGCCATTCTTCGTCCCGGGCTTCTACGCCGCCCTGACCGTGGTAGGTCTGGCCGTCCTCGTGGCGAGCGTGAAGCTGACCAGGCAGGCGGTGGCCGCACCGGCGTGACCGCGTTGGGCGAGCCGAGAAGCGACCGATCCAGGATGACGACCCTCGGAGATGCCGCCCTCGAGGTAGGAGGAGCGGAGCAGCCTCGCACTGAGGCCATGAGCGCCAAGCAGGTGCTCACCTACATGGTCGAGCGCTTCCACCCGAACCTCTACGTTGCCTGCTCCTTCCAGAAGGAAGCATCCGTGATCATGGACCTGGTGCTCCAGATCGAGCCTCGGGCTCGCTTCTTCACGCTCGACACCGGTCTCTTCTTTCCGGAGACCTACGCGACCTGGCGAGCGCTGGAGCAGCGCTATGACGTGAAGATAGACGTCTACCAGGGGATGAGCCTCGCCCGCCAGGCGGAACTGCACGGTGACGAGCTGTGGAAGAGGAATCCCGATGCATGCTGCGTCCTCCGTAAGGTCTCGGCGTTGAAGGAGGCCCTGTCGGACGTCGACGGGTGGATCACCGGGATACGCCGGGAGCACTCACCGGGCCGCCGAGACGCAACCAAGCTGCAGTGGGACCACAAGCACAACCTCTGGAAGGCCAACCCGCTGGCCGACTGGAGCGAGAAGGACGTCTGGCGTTACATCTTCGATCACGACCTCCCGTACAACGAGCTGCATGACCGCGGATACGACTCGATCGGGTGTACCCACTGCACACTGCCCGGCACTGCCCGTGACGGTCGTTGGGCGCAGACCGACAAGGTGGAGTGTGGACTGCACTAGATCGCCGGCGGCGTTGCCCGGAGCCGAGGGATGAGCGCTCGGATCAGCAACCGTACGCACCCCCCGCAGGTGACGTCTGCGCGCAGGTGGCCCATCAGCGGACGAATTCTCCCAGGCCTCCTGCTCACCGCCGGCGTCGGGCTGACGGCCCACCTTGCTGCAGAGCTGATCTTCCCGTTCGCTCTGGCGGTCGGCTTCGAGATTCCGCTGGCCATGATCCTCGGGCTCATGCTGGCCAACATGAGCGGCGCAGCCACCTGGGCCCGGCCAGGTATCCGGTTCGCGGTCAAGCACGTCCTCGGGCTGGGCATCGTACTCCTGGGTCTTCGTCTGAATCTGCAGGCCATCGCCGTGATAGGGGCGGAGGCGTTCGGGCTCGTCCTGGTGACCATCGGTGGCGCCTGCGCCTTCGCCATACTCGGAGGCCGCCGCCTCGGTGTTCGGCCCCGGGTGGCCCTCCTCATCGGGGTCGGCACGTCAGTATGCGGCGTCTCCGCGATCGCCGCTGCCGCACCGGTCGTCAAAGCCGAAGACCGGGAAGTGAGCAGTGCGATCGCGATCATCTCGGTGTTCGGCACGCTGGCGGTACTCCTCTACCCCGTTCTCGGCCATGCCTTGGACCTCGACGTGGTCACGTTCGGTCTCTGGTCCGGCACGGCAGTCTCCGACACGGCGCAGACGATCGCCTCGGGCGCCGTGTACTCCACCGTCGCGCGTGACGTGGCAACCGTCGTGAAGCTGGTGCGCAACGCCCTGATCATCCCGTTGCTCCTGATGGTCGCCTGGGGCTGGAACCGCTATGGAGACGAGACCGCCGTATCTGCGGAGACCACCAAGCGAAGCGTGCGCAAGGCCTTCCCGATCTTCCTCGTCGGCTTTCTGGCCATGGCGCTGGTTCGAACCGCCCGCTTGGTGGATCCCGAGACCCTGGCCGATGTCGACGTGGTCACGCGGACGTGCTTCGTCATGGCGCTCGCCGGCTTCGGGTTGCAGACTCGGTTGGGTCACATCCGCGCTGTCGGACCACGACCGTTCCTGCTGGGCTTGGGCACGTTCGGCCTGCTCGGCGCCGGGAGCCTCGGGCTGATCATTGCTCTCGGACTCGCGCCTGCTCGCACGGAGGTCCTCGGGAGCGTCGACCCGCGCCCGTTGGGCGTGTGGACGCCGGTGTGTGAACGGGGCGCCGCGACGCAGTTCATTGGAGCATTCGTCAGGCTGTCCCAGGAGCTCGAGGAGCGCATGGGCACGCCGCTCGGATGCGCCGAGGTCGATATGACCACAGCAGACACCGTGCAGCGCACGAGCCGTGGTGTGGCCACTCTCCGTCAGAAGGAGGGACTGGCGACGTTCTCGGACGGTCAGAGCACCTGGGCGATCGAGGGGTCACATCTCCTCCAGTGGCGCGGGGCCCACGAGCCGCCGGAGACCGCTCAGGCGGTGCCTTTGGCTGCGGCGGCAGCCGACCCTCCCCCATCGCAGGTCCCTTCGGTCCGACTCACTGCTCGAGTGCTGGCCGTCGGCATTCCAGGTGCGGGCGCGCTGAGTCCGGTCGGCGCTTTCCATCCAGGAGGCCCGGTGCACGACAACCGGGAGTTTGCCGCGACCACACGGCCGAACGAGGTGTTGGATCCCACCCGCCTGTTGGTGGCGAGCACCTCCAACTTCGGGGCGCCGGCTGCCCGTGACGATTGGGCCACCGGCGCCGTCCTCTCACTCGCGACCGACGCCCGATCTCCGTTGGTGGTGCCCTCGGATTTCGCCGCTTCCGGCGTGCAGGCACGCACGATGCATGGCGCCGTGCAGCTGTACACCGCCCAGTCGCCGGCATTTCTGAACCGGCTTCCGAACCCGGAGGCGGATACCGCCGATATGCCCGCGGTGTCGAACCCGCTCGGCATATCAGTGAACAACGCCTTCGGCAGGCCCTGGTTCGCCAACGCGCCGATGTCCGGCGGCGTCGGCCTCGGAGTCGAATCGGTCCTCGATCCCGACGGACGCCCGCTCGCAGACGCCCCGAGCGAGCAAGCCGGTGGGGTATTCGCCGGTGCTCTCACCGGTCGCGTCGCGCAACGCATCCCCGGGGGCCTTCAAGCTGGAGCGATCGGCAACGCGTTCTTGGGCGCTTCACCGGACATCTCCGGCCGGGCGGTTTTCGCGGTCGCAACGGCAGACGGGGCGCTGGCGCAGGTCCATGTCGAGCACGGCGTCGACGGCTTGGCCCCACCGGGCACCCTGGCTCCGCTCACCCGGCTGAGGGACGCTGCTGCCGAAGACCTTCCGACCCGAGTCGGGATGGTCTTCAACTGGGTGCCCGACCGCTTCTTGTATGTATCGGACCCAGCCAACGATGCCGTGCTTCAGTTCCGTCTTGACGACGACTTCGAGGTTTTCAACGTCACCGAAACGCGTCGACTCGAGAGCCCGTACCTCTCATCCCCCGTCGACCTTGCGCCCGCCGTGCCCGAGATCGCGAACCCGGCGTTTTCCAGCAACACAACCCTGGCCGGCGGAGCGGACCTCTACGTCGCCAACCGAGGCTCAGGCACGATCGTGCGGATGCGTCAGGACGGCCAGATCGTGGCCGTCGCCCAAATCGAGCTAGCCGGAAACGGCACGATCGGAGCTGGCCGGCTCAACGGGATTGCCGTGTCTCCGGACACGCGCAGGATCTGGGTCTCACTCAACGGCCCGGAGGCGGCCCATCCGCAACACTCTGGTTCGGTCATCGAGATCCCTGCTTTCGGCGCTCCCGACTGAGGAGCACGTCAGCGCACGAAACATCACATCCGACCGACTCCCTCCTTGATCAGAGCGTACGCAAGAACTCCAACAGGCTCCGGAGCTGATCGTTCGACAGGGAGCGGAAGCGCTGCTGTGCCGCATCGGCTTCTCCTCCGTGGGCCAGGATGGCGGCCTCGAGATCATCCGCCCTCCCATCGTGAAGAAATCGTGTGCGATCCGAGAGTCCCCACAGCGGGGTCGTGCGCCATTCGCGGCCGCCGGCCGATCCTTGGACGACCGCATCATCGAGGGCAGGGCCCATGTCGTGGAGCAGCAGATCGGAATACAGGGTCACGGCGCCGGTACCCGTCGGGAGCGTGGGTACGTGACACGACGCGCAGCCCGTCTGTTCGAAGACCATGGCCCCGGGCGCGTCGGAGCGTCGCGACCGAGGCGCAGGTAACCCCCCGACGAAGGCGGTGACGGCCTTCACGGCATCTCGGTCGATCTCCGGAGCCGACGACTCTCCCGGGCAGCGGAGGGTCGCGGCCGGGAGCGGACCTGCCGGAGCCAGCGGGCTCGTCACTCCGAGCTCGCTCCGGAAAGCCTCGGCCACGAAGAGCTCGAGCGTCGGTCCGTCAGCCTTCCAGCCAAAGCGTCCAACGTCCTCCTGCCCGTCGGGCCCAGTCACCAGATTGGGTCGTCCTCTTACGCCATCGCCCTTGTCGACCGCCCCCGCCCGGATGACCTCATCCGGGATCGCATCGATCAGACCACTCCCGAACAACGGCGGAGTGTTCCGCACCGAGGTCACATTGGCGCCGGTTGGGATACCTGCAGCGCGGTCGCAGGCGACTCCGAGCTCGGAGACGGCGTGAGCGTGGGCTTCGATCCGGCGCCCCCCGAACATCGGGTCGAAGCCCTGATCGGTGAGCCGCCCGACTCGCAAGACGGTCGCCAGGCCATCTGGTCCGACTCCCCCGATCGTGGGGTTGGCGTGGCATGCGCTGCACGCCTGCTCATTGAAAAGTGGGCCCAACCCCTGCTCCGGAGTGAATTCCGTTCGAAACAGCTCTGCGCCGCGCCGAGCGCTCACTGACGAGTCGTGTTGCCCACTCCTGGCCTCGAGACAAAGTGAGACGGCTACCGTGACCACGGCGACGATCAGCAGTGCCAGCCTGTCTGAACGCCCGTTTGCGCCGGGCTGCCAGAGACGACCCATGACGGTGACCTCTCGTCTAGGTCGATGATGGTAGTGACGATCTCACGCTCTGGCCGGACAGCAAGGCCTTCGACGGCCAAAACCCCATCCCCACCTGCATGATGTGGGAAGAATCGAGCGGCCCAGGTGCGGGACCGTCAGCCTTGTCGTGTTCTATGGCTTCGGTCATCGCTTCTCCATGATGGCCTCGCCGGTCGGGAGGCGGTCTAGGGGAGACTTGGCTGGCGCCCGTGCCGTCACGAGCTCGCCGAGGCGGGGCAGACGGGACCGGAGGGGCGTGCCGAAATCCACCCACATATCATGCGTGGTGTGCTGCGGAGCCGCACGATAACGCGCGCACAATAGAACGGCCGGGCGCTTCCACGTCCACGCACCGAACGGCGCATCTCGTGGCGGAATCGAGTTAGCGTTCTGCCGGTGCGCGATCGCTGGCCAGCCGGCGCCTCTCATGGGACCTCGCCCACGGGAGGGCGGATCTCGCGCTGAGTACGGGTCACTACGCTGGGCTCGTGACCGGCGCCTCGGCAGCCTTGGTCGAACAGCTCGCCTACTACAGGGCTGTCGCCGACGAGTACGAGGACCACACGATCGACGTCGCCGGACAAGACGAGCTGCTGTCAGCCATCGATTCGTTTCGCCCAGGTGGCGACGTACTCGAGCTCGCATGTGGCACCGGGATCTGGACTGAAAGGCTTCTGCAATTCGCCACGACCGTCACCGCTGTGGATGGTGCGCCTGAGATGCTTGCCCGGGCACGCAGCCGGGTGGGCTCTGCTGCATCAGTTCGTTTCGTTGAGGCGGATCTGTTCTCCTGGAAAGCGGACCGCCGCTACGACGCCGTCTTCTTCGGGTTCTGGATCTCTCACGTGCCCGAAGACAAGTTCACGTCGTTCTGGACCATGGTGGCGGAGGCGCTGACGCCGGGCGGGCATGTGTTCTTCTTCGACGACAACTATCGACCTCAAGCGGAGCTCGTCGAGGGCGTCCGCTCTCTGGTTGTCCAGCGCAAACTCAATGACGGCACGCCGTTCAGGGTCGTCAAAATTCCCTACGTACCCGCCGATCTCGGACAGCGCCTCCGAGACCTGCAGTGGGACGTCAAGGTCACCGGCACATCCGGCCCCTTCTACTGGGGCACCGGAGTTCGCTGCTGAGTCGGCCATCCCTCAGAGCCTCGAACTCGGACCCGGATCCACGGGGCCAACACCAGATATGGCTAGCGCAGAGTTCCGATTATGCCCTGGAGCGCGACTCCGGGGTCGTCCCTGACAAAGCGTCGAATTGTCAGGACGGCCAGCGCACCACGGTGAAGCATCCGTCGGTGTTCGCCATGTGCGCCCCCGCTGCGCTAGGGGTGACGTCGTAGGTCATCGTTATCTCACAGTCGGCGAGTGAGGGCCGGCCCGCCTTGCGCCACTGCTCGACCAGCCCGTCCAACGACCGCTCGGCCTGCGCGGCGCCCGAGTCAGCCCCATACACCTCGATGCGGCAGCCCCGACGATCCGGCCGCCCGACCGCCAAGGCGAGGCCACGACCGTCGAGGCTAGCCACGCCGGCCGCAGCGCAGTAGTGCCCGTCGCGGTCGGGGTGCACCGAGTGCACCGTGACACCGTCGAGCGCCCTGGCCATCCCCAGGTAGGCCACCAGGGAGTTGCGGCGGCCGTGGGAGTGGTGATCCGGCGTCGGCGTGGCGTGCTCAGCATCACCGCGGCCAGCCGGCGACGGG
>JALYGD010000138.1 GCA_030777265.1 Actinomycetota bacterium
GGCTGTGGCGGCTGCGACTCGGCGAAGCTGGCCGGCGCGCCGTCCCCGCCTGGCGCGCCGTGTGTTTCCTCGGGGCCCTTCTCACCGTCGCGCTCGCACTCCTGTCCCCCCTCGACGCCCTCGGTGAGACGCTTTTCGGGGCGCACATGTTTCAGCACATGCTGCTCGCGTACGGTGCTGCGCCTCTGCTCGTCCTCGGCCGCCCGCTGCTCGTGACGTCCCTGGGGATTCCCCCAGGCCTGCGACGCCGACTGTGGTCGGTGCGTGTTGCGGTCACCCCGTCCCACCGCGAGGCCATCGGGTGGGCCGTTTTCGCGATCGGAGCTCACATCGCGACCTTCTGGGCCTGGCACCTCCCAGGCCTCTACCAGGCCGCGTTGCGCTCCGAGGTCGTCCACATCGTCGAGCACACGACGCTGCTCGCGGGCAGTCTGGCTCTGTGGTGGCTGGTGGCCGACGCCCGCGGCCGGCACGCGAACGCCGCCGGGGTGTTCGCGCTCTTCGTGGGCATGCTCCAGTCGGGAGTACTGGCCGCGCTCCTGACCTTCGGGCCGATTCCGTGGTATGCCGAGCACGCTGACGGGGCCCGGGCATGGAACCTCACACCACTGGCGGACCAGCAGGTGGCGGGCGGGCTCATGTGGTTCCCAGGAGGTCTCGTCTACATCGTCGGCGGGGCGGTGCTGTTCCTGCGTTGGCTGCGGGAGGACGAGCGGGCGGCCTCGTTCGCGCAGCGGGCGGCGCGCGGGCGAGTGTGAGGGAGGCGGCCGTGGCGGGCGATGCAGGAGTAAGACCTGGAGGTCCAACTCTTCGGCGGGTGGTCGGATGGGGGTTGGCGGGAGCGGCGGGACTCGTGCTCGTGGCCTGTGGGGGCGGACCGAGGACCGGCGCGGCGCTGGAGGAGCCGGCATACGCCGACCTCGGCCAGGAGGCGATCAGCTACTACGGCTGCGGCGCCTGCCACACCATCCCGGGCGTGCCCAACGCCGACGGGGTCGCCGCGCCGCCCCTCGATGATTTCAGTCGGCGGGGCTATATCGCCGGGCGGCTCCTGAACACGCCTGAGAACCTCGCGCGATGGATCGAAGACCCGCAGGCGGTCGAGCCGGGGACGGCGATGCCCAACCTCGGGGTGACGTCCGAAGACGCGCGCAACATCGCGGCCTACCTGCATTCGCTGCGGTGACACGACCCGCGGGTGCAGCGAGGCTGAAGGCTGGCTAGCCGGCCGAACCGCCGGCCGCTGCGGGCTCCTGATCGCCCGTCGTGTCTTCGCTCTCCTCGGCGGGCTCCTCCTCGTCCCAGTCCATCCCCGGCGGGCGTTCCTTCGCGACGGAAAGCGCCTTGCACCAGTGGTAGGTGAGGAGCCCGACGAGCAGGGGGGCGAGGATGGCGGCGCCGCGGAGGAAGTAGACGACCGCGCTGACCGGGAGCTTCAGTTCGTAGGCGAGGATGTCGTTGCTTCCGGCGATCGTCAGGACGAGGAAGAACGTCAGGAAGGCCGCCCCGATCGCCGAGCGGACCGGGCGGTCGCGCGGCCGGTCGAGCAGGTGGTGCTCAGCACGGTCCCCGGTGAACCTGCGCTCCAGGAAGGGGTAGGCATAGAGAGCGAGGAACGCCAAACCCCCCAGGAACATAGTGGGGAAGAAGGGGTTGGGGATCATGTATCCGAGGCCGCGGAACTCCCAGGGCGGGAAGATGCGCAGGGACCCTTCCATCCACCCCACGTACCAGTCCGGCTGGGAACCGGTGCTCACGGTGTAGGGATCGTAGGGGCCGTAGAACCAGACCGGGAGGATCTGGAAGAACCCGCCGAGCCCCGCGATCACCCCGAACACGATGAAGAAGAGAGCGACCGACAGGGCGGTGTAGGTCGGCCACAACGGCAGCCCGACGACGTTGTCCTCCCGGCGGCCCTCGCCCGGAAACTGGGTGTGGGTCTGGCGGAAGACGAGCGAGAGGTGGAGCGCGATGAGGCCGAAGAACAGCGTCGGGAGCAGGAAGATGTGGGCCATGTACAGGCGAGGGATGAGGTGCTCGCCCGGGTAGAGCCCGCCGAAGACGAACGACGCCGACCAGGTGCCGATCACGGGGATCGACTCGATGGCTGCATGTGCGATGCGGAGACCCGTGCCGCCCAGCAGGTCGTCGGGGAGGGAGTAGCCGGCGAAGCCCTCAACCAGAGCGAGCATGAGGAGGGTGACGCCGATCATCCAGTTCATCTCACGGGGCCGGCGGAACGCCCCCGTGAAGAAGATGCGGGCCAGGTGGACGACGATGGCTGCGACGAAGATGAGGGCCGCCCAGTGGTGCATCTGCCGGAACAGCAGCCCACCGGGAATGTCGAAGCTGAGCTTGATCGTCGAGGCGTAGGCCGCGGTCATCTTCACGCCGTTGAGCGCCTCGTATTCCCCCTCGTAGTGGGTCTCCTTGTGGGATGGTTCGAAGAACAGCGCGAGGAACGTCCCGGTCAGGACGAGCACGACGAAGCTGTAGAGGGCGACCTCGCCGAACAGGTGGGCCCAGCTCT
Organism: Actinomycetota bacterium; assembly: GCA_030777265.1. Classification (GTDB taxonomy): domain Bacteria; phylum Actinomycetota; class Nitriliruptoria; order Nitriliruptorales; family JAHWKO01; genus JALYGD01. Next base: position 2,531 of record JALYGD010000138.1, read on the forward strand.
CCGGGAAGATCTTCTTGATCTTCTCCTGCACCCAGCTCGAGCCGGCGACGCGCCGGTCGATCCAGCGGGCGAGTGCGGCGATCATGGCAGTGTCCAGAATCCGGGCCCGACGGGCTCATGGAACTCGTCTTGGGCGATGAGGAAGCCTTCCGCGTCGATGGCGAGCGGCAGCTGCGGCAGGGGTCGGGTCGCCGGGCCGAAGAGCGGCTTGGCCGCTTGCAGCACGTCGAAGGCGCTCTGGTGGCAGGGGCAGAACAGGCGCTGGGACTCCACCTGGTAGAGCCCCACCGGGCAGCCTGCGTGGGTACAGACCTTCGAGAAGGCGATGTAGCCCTCCGGTGACCAGTCCTCGCGACCCTCCTGGGGCTGGAGCAGCTCCGGCGGAACTCGCAGCAGGACGGTCTGCGAATCCGGTTGGCGGAGGAGGCTCTCCGGGAAGACCGTGAGTACGCTGTTGAACTCCAGCTCGTCGACCGCCACGGGCTTGCCCTCGTCGCTGACGAGCCGGTCGCCGGGCCGCCAGCCGCTGTGACGCCGATCGGGCAACGGGCTGGGGCCGAGTGACCGGAGCGGAACCAGCGCTGCGAGGCCCGTCACGCCCAGCGCCGCGACCAGCAGCCGCCCGAGCAGGCTGCGACGCCCGATCGCCTCGGTCTGCTCTCGAAACGCCGCAGCCGCCTCGCGACGCTCGCCCGGCTTCCGGTAGAACGGCCGCTCCTCGGAAGCCTCGCCGGGCATGAAACTGTGCGCCCACACCACCAGCCCGGCACCGATCCCGAGGAAGGCGACCATCAGGCTGCCGCCAAGGGCCTGGGTGAACACGCCCTCGTGCGTCAGCGTTTCGCTGTAGCGGTAGACGACGGCGAAGGCCACCGCACCCACGATGCCGACGATGAAGCAGGTCGCGGCCAGGGCCGTCGCACCGATCTTCCCGGGCTCTCTCGGCTCGTCGCTCACGTGGCTACCTCCGTCGCCGTCTCAGGAGACCTAAGACGGCTCCTCTCGCGTCGCTCCTGCGGAGCGCCGCTCACGTGCGCCTCCCCATCCACAGCGCTGCGAGGAGCAGCGCACCCATGCTCATCCAAGCCACGAAGCCTTCGGCGAAGGGACCATAGTGGCCGATCGCGCTGCCGCCCTCGTCGCGCGGCGCCTGTATCACGAGCGCGACGAAGGACGCGATTGCCTGGGCCTCCTCCTCGCTGAGCTGCTCTTCCGAGAACTCCGGCATGGTGCCCGGCCCGACGCGGATGGTCTCGACGACCTCCGTCGGCGAGGCGTGATGGAGGGTGGGCGCCTCGTCGCTGCCGATGAGGGGACCGCCGACGCCCACGAACTGGTGGCACGCGGCGCAGTTGAGCCGGTAGAGCTGGCCACCCTCGGCCATGAGCTCGGGGTCCACCTCGACCTCGGGCACGGGCGGGCCGGAGATGAAGGTGCCGATGTAGTCGACGAGC
>JALYGD010000139.1 GCA_030777265.1 Actinomycetota bacterium
GTGATGACGCGGTCTCGAAAGTGGTCGTCGAGCGGCTCGTCGAGACGGTGGACGCCTGAACGCGGAATTGGGGAGGTACAGCTCTCCGGGGCAAGGCGGCAAGTCGCTGCACTCGGTGCAAGCCGCAGTCGCGTTGTACCAGCTGTACTACTTTGAGCGTCCGCTCGCACGCCTGGGGCAGCACCAGGGCGTAGCCTGCTCTCCAAGCACAGACCCGGATCCGAGAACGCGTTTAGGGGGAGACCGGAGGAGCGTTCTTGGAATGCGGGAAGGGCGGCAGGCCCGGGTGGTGGGGCATGTGCGGGAAGGGCCGCAGGCCCGGGTGGTGGGGCATGTGCGTGACCGCGGTGGAGGCGGGAGGGACCTAGATGACTGACCTCGTGCTGCTCGCAACTGTCGTGTTGGTCGTGCTGCTGTTCGCCGTGGCGTTCCTCATCACTCGCAGTCGCCGCCCTCCCATCCGACCACGCATGCCGGGAGCCCCGCCGCCGTACACCGACGTGAAGGACCAAGGTGGGGTAGGAACGGTCGAGGTCGAGACACCTCCCCCCACTGAGACGCCTCCGGCGTCGTCATCCGCTGCGCCCAGCCCCACCGCTGATGTTCCCTTGGGAACGGCGCCCACCGCCTTCCCTGAGGCTCCAACAGAGGTGCCTGAGGTCGCAGCGCCACAGGCACCGGCGCCGCCGGTCGAGGTTGTCCCGCTGGGAGAGCGTTTCCGGCGGCGTCTGGCTCGTGCCCGCAACCTGATGGGGGCGAGCGTCCTCGAATTGTTCGGCCGGGGCATCTCCGAGGAGGCGTGGGAGGGCCTAGAAGAGACGCTGATAGCGGCCGATGTCGGGGTCGAGACGTCGCTCGCGCTCGTCGAGGAGGTTCGTACCCGTGCCCGCGAGGAGGGGGTCACGTCGGCCGAGGGCATCGTCGAGCTGCTGAAGGACGAGCTGCGCCGCCTGCTCGGTGACGCCGACCGGAAGCTCGAACGCTCGCGGGAGGACGAGCCGACCGTCTGGCTCGTCACGGGCGTGAATGGCACCGGAAAGACCACCACGATCGGCAAGCTCGCAGCCCGGGAGGCCCGAGAAGGTCACGCGGTCGTGCTTGCCGCCGCGGATACGTTCCGCGCGGCCGCCAGCGAGCAACTGGGGTTGTGGGCGGAGCGCGCAACTGCCAGGCTCGTGAGCCGCGACCCCGGTTCGGATCCCGCTGCGGTCGCCTTCGACGCGTACAACGCGGCGAAAGCAACCGATGCCGACGTCCTCATCGTCGATACAGCTGGCCGACTGCACAACAAACGGGCTCTCATGGACGAACTCGGCAAGGTCAAGCGGGTACTGGAGCGGCAGGCCGGACCCCTCGAGGAGGTCCTGCTGGTCATCGACGCGACGACCGGCCAGAACGGCGTGGCGCAGGCGCGCGCCTTCCTTGAGGCAGTCGACGTCACCGGGCTCGTGCTCACAAAGCTGGACGGCACCTCGAAGGGCGGCATCGTGATCGCCGTCCAGCACGAGCTTGGCCTGCCGGTCAAGCTCGTGGGTTTGGGCGAGAGCATCGACGACCTCGCCCCCTTCGACGCCGACGCGTTCGTCAACGCCCTGTTCGGCGACGGCCTGGCTCCGGCCCGTCAGGGCTGACGTCGGATGCGCGGGCAGCCACATTGCCCTGACCAGCGGGTATCCTGACCGCGCCTCACCCCGCTAAGAGGAGTCACTCGTGTTCGACGCACTCTCCGATCGTCTCGAGTCGGCGATCGCGCGGGTCCGCGGCCGCGGCCGCCTCGACGAGAAGACCGTCGACGCCACTCTGCGCGAGATCCGCCTGGCACTGCTCGAAGCTGATGTGAACTTCAAGGTTGTCCGCGACGTTGTCGCGCGGCTGCGCGAGCAGCTCGTCGGCGAGGAGGCGTCGAAGGCCCTCAACCCCGCCCAGCAGGTCATACGCGCCGTCCACGACGAGCTCGGGCGCATTCTCGGCGGGCAAGCAGTTCCCCTCGCCCTCGGGCAGCAGCGCCCAGCCGTGATCATGCTCGCCGGCCTGCAAGGGTCGGGAAAGACGACTGCGGCAGGCAAGCTGGGGCGGCACCTGAAGGGAAAGGGCCGTCGTCCGATGCTCGTGGCCTGCGACCTCCAGCGCCCAGCGGCGGTCGAGCAGCTGCGCATCCTGGCCTCGCAAGCCGAGGTTCACGTCTACGCGCCCGTGGAGTCCGGCGACCCCGTCCCGGTCGCGCGCGACGGGGTCCGCGCGGCTCGTGACACGGGCTGCGACGTCGTCATCGTCGACACAGCCGGGCGTCTCCACGTCGACGAGGAGATGATGGCTCAGGCGCGGGCGATTCACCGCGAGGTCGAACCCGTCGAGACCCTGTTCGTGATCGATGCGATGATCGGACAGGAGGCGGTGAACGTAGCGAAGGCCTTCCTTGACGAGGTCGGCTTCGGTGGAGTCGTCCTCACCAAGCTCGACGGAGATGCCCGTGGGGGTGCGGCCCTGTCGGTGACCGAGGTCACGGGGAAGCCGATCAAGTTCGCGTCGGTGGGGGAGAAGCTCGACGAGTTCGAGTCGTTCCATCCCGACCGCATGGCCAGCCGGATCCTTGGCCTGGGCGACGTCTTGACCCTCATCGAGAAGGCCGAGGTCGCCTACAGCGACGAGGAGGCTCGCCGTGCCGAAGAGGCACTCGTCTCCGGGGACTTCACGCTCGAGGACTTCCTCGAGCAGATGCAGCAATTGAAGAAGATGGGCTCGCTGCAGAGCGTGCTCGGCATGTTGCCGGGCATGAGCCGGCAGCTGAAAGACCTCGATGTCGAGGACAAGCAGCTCGCCCGGGTCGAGGCGATCATACGTTCCATGACCCGTAAAGAGCGACGGGACGTGAAGGTCCTGAACGGCTCACGGCGTAAGCGCATCGCTGCAGGGTCGGGGACGACGGTCACCGAGGTGAACCGGCTCGTCAAGCAGTTCCAGGAGGCCCAGAAGGTCATGCGCTCCGTCATGCGCATGACCGGGGTGGGCAGCCCCGGTGGCAAGTCGAAGAAGAGTCTGCGTGGCCAAGTGGCCCAGACGCGGGCGCTTCGGGAGCTCCAGCAATCCGGCCAGATCCAGATCCCGGGCGGTGGCGGGCTGGGCGGCTTTTCCGGCCTGCAGCCGGCCCCGAAGGCACCCAAGCGCAAGAAGCGCTGAGCTCGCCCGACGAGCTCTTCCCCAGCCCCGAGGACCCCCTGTTCAGAGGTGCTGGCGGTGGCGGGCTCGAGCCCCGCGCCCCGAGGCGGCTGACTTCACCAGGACCTTGCAACGTGGCGGCGGTTTCGTCGGCCCGGTACGCTCCGCCGCGCCGACCCGACGTAACCCGCGCCCCGCCGGATGGGTCTGAAGCAGTCAATGGCGGTTGAGACGCTGACAGAGGCGCACTGAGCGTCGTGCATCGCGTGCAGTGGCGTCTGCACGGACCGGAGAGACAGAATGGCTGTGAAACTTCGCCTGCGCCGTGAAGGCGCGAAGAAAGATCCCCATTACCGCGTCGTCGCGGCCGACGCCCGCTCGCCCCGGGATGGTCGATTCATCGAGATCATTGGTGACTACCACCCCAGGAAGCAGCCGTCGCTGATCGAGATCGATGAGGAGCGGGCACTGTACTGGCTGGGGGTGGGCGCGCAGCCTACGAATCAGGTCGAGAATCTGCTGCGGGTAACGGGCATCTGGGCGAAGTTCCGACCCGGTCAGCAGCCGAAGCAGGAGCGCTCGCCGAAATCGCTACCCGAGGAGTCCCCCTCGCAGGTCGGCGGAGGGAGAGTCGCATCCGAGGGGTCGGCGGCCGCACCTGAGGAGGTCGCAGCCGAGCCTGGCACCCCAGAGGACGTCACGGCGACGCCGGTTGCTGAGACCGAAGCGGTGCGCGGGCAGACCCAAGGCGCTCCTGGGGGAGGGGTTGAACAGGGCGCAGCCGCTCCCGAGCAGTCGCCGAGCGCCCGTGAAGCGCAGGAGAGCTCGTGAGCGGCGGTCCGCAGGAGCGGCGCGAGAGGAGCCGTCTTGGGTCTCCTGAGACGGCGACGGAGGTGGTCTCGTGAGCGGGGTCGAGCAGGATCAGGACCAGGTCTTCGAGGGTGAGGCCGACGACGGTGGTTCGGCGACCGTCCCGGAGCGGGTGCTCCAGTTCGTCGCAGAGCAGCTCGTCGACCACCCTGACGGCGTCAGCGTCACCTCCGTCGAAGAGGATGATCACGCCACGACCCTCGAACTGCGCGTCCATCCTGACGACCTCGGCAAGGTGATCGGCAAGCGCGGTCGCACCGCGAAGGCACTACGTACCCTCGTGAAGGCGACCATGGAAGGCGACCAGAACGTGAACGTCGAGATTGTCGACTGAGCGGCACCGGGCCTCGTGCGGCACCTGACGCCGCGAGCGAAGGTGACCCGGGGGCAAAGGCGGTCGGAGCGGCGGGAGGCGAACACAGCCCAGGCCGGGTCCTCGCCGGTCGTGTCGTCAAACCTCATGGCATACACGGAGAGGTGGTAGTCGTCGCGCTCAGTGACCGGTCCGAACGTTTCGAGCCGGGAGCGCTCCTCTATGCCGACCAGCGTGCCGTCGTCGTCGCTTCCTCACGCCGTCACCGGGGCGGGCTACTCGTGCGCTTCTCGGACGTAGCCGACCGAACTGCGGCGGAGCGGCTGCGCGGTGCGCGACTCGAAGCCGACCAGCTGCCAGACGATGAGGAGCGCGACGCCTATCTCGTTTCCGAGCTCGTCGGCATGCCTGTGGTCAGCGAGGACGGCCGTGAGCTTGGCGTGGTCGAGGCGCTCGTCGAGCTGCCGCCCTCAGCAGAGTACGACCTGCTCGAGGTGGTACCACCGCAGGGACCGCCGTGGCTGCTACCGACAGCGGAGGACTACGTCGGGGTCGAAGAGGACGAGACCGGCTTGGAACGGCTCGTCGTCGTCGCACCACCTGAGGGGCTCGTGCCGGACGAGATCCTCGAGCCTCGACGCGAGGGTGCGCTCCCTGGCCGGTCGGGCCCTTCTGCGCCAGACCGACGCCACTGATGCGCATCGACGTCATCACGATCTTTCCGGAGTTCTTCGCCGGTCCCTTCAACACCTCGCTGCTCGCACGGGCTGTCAAGGCGGGGATCCTGGACTTGCGCGTCCATGATCTGCGAGCATGGGCGCAGAATCAGCACCGGAGCGTGGACGCCCCGCCGTACGGCGGCGGGGCGGGGATGGTCATGCGCGCGGATGTCTGGTTCGCAGCGGCCGAAGCAGTCTGGGCCGACGAAGAAGCCCAGACATCGTACCGCGCCGGGGGCCCGCGGCCTCGGACGATCCTGCTCTCCCCGCGGGGAGTCCCGCTCACCCAGCAGCTCGTCCGCGAGCTGGCGGCTGAGGCGCGGCTCGTCGTCTGCTGCGGGCGCTACGAGGGGGTCGACGAGCGCGTGCATGAGGCGGTGGCCACTGACGAGGTCTCCATCGGCGACTACGTGCTGGCCGGCGGCGAGGCTGCCGCGGTCGTGATCGTCGAAGCGGTAAGCCGTCTGCTGACCGGCGTCATGGGCAACGTCGCCTCCAGGGAGGATGAGTCGTTCAGTCGGGGTCTGCTCGAATACCCCCATTACACCCGCCCTCACGAGCTGCGCGGCATGACCGTGCCCGAGGTGCTGCTGTCAGGCGATCACAGCGCGGTGGCGGGCTGGCGGCGAGCGCAGGCGCTGCGCCTTACGCGCGAACGGAGACCCGATCTCTACACCGCTTGGCTGGGTGCCCCTGAAGATCC
>JALYGD010000140.1 GCA_030777265.1 Actinomycetota bacterium
ATGGAGACCTGGGACCGTTATGGCGTCCGCGCGTGGCCGACTCTCGTGGTCATAGACCCCGAGGGCTACGTGGTGGGCATGGGCTCTGGAGAGGGGCTCGGCCCGCCGATCGAACGACTCGTCGAGCAGCTCATCGCCGACCACGGTCAGCGAGGCACGTTGCGCCTTGCGCCGGTACCTGTCTCCGACGGAGTGGAGGCCGTGCCACTGGGCCGCCCGCTCGCCTTTCCTGGCAAGGTCGCCTGCGACGGGGAGGAGCGTCTGGCGATAGCCGACACCGCTCACGACCGGGTGCTCGTCACCGACCGGCTCGGGCGAGTGCTGGAGGCATTCGAGGGTCTGCACGAGCCCCAAGGGGTGCGCTTCGATCGGATCACTGGGGCCGGCAGCGGCAGGGAGGAGGACGTCCTGCTCATATGTGAGACGGGAGCGGATCGGGTGATACGAGTCGACCTAGCGACGGGCTTCCGTGCGGTGATCCTCGACGGCATCGCCTCTCCATGGGACGTTCTTGTTGAGCCTCGTGGGACCTACCTCATCGCGGAGGCGGGTCGTCATCGGCTGTGGCGGTGCGCGCGGGACGGGTCGGACGCCGTCCCCGTCGCAGGGGGGGAGGCCGAGGGTCTCCGGGACGGGCCCGGAGCGACCGCCCATCTCGCCCAACCCTCCGGCCTGGCCCTTCTCGATCACGGTGCCGTCTTCACCGACGCGGAGTCGAGCGCCCTGCGAGTGCTGGAGGATGATGGCTCCGTCACGACGCTGGTCGGCACTGGCTTGTTCGACTGGGGAGCCAAAGACGGCGCTCCAGAGGTGGCGCGGCTCCAACATCCGCTCGGCGTTGCGACCCCGCCACCGTCCGGCCCAGCCGGCCGTGACGGCGCCATCTATGTCGCGGACACGTTCAACTCGCGGCTCCGGGTATGGCGCGACGGGGAGCTTCACACCCTCGCCGTGCCGGGCCTCAACGAACCAGGCGGTCTCGACGTTCTGCCCGATGGCCGACTTCTCGTGGCCGACACGAACAACCACCGTGTCGTGCGCCTCGATCCAGGCACAGGTGCCCTCGAAGTCATCCCCGTCCGTGACCTCCCCGATGACTCTGGCCCACTGGGCGAGACTGACGCGGCGGCCGCGCCCCCGGTCGATGTCGAGGAAGGTCCTCCCTTCAGCGTGTCCCCGGGGGCACGGCTCACCGTGCCGTTCTCCGTCGACGTGGGGGGCGAGGCCCTCGACCCCTCATCGGGACCGCCTGTGCGAGTCTCACTCGACAGCGAGCCGGCGAGCCTCCTCGAGAGTCCTTGCAGCTGGGGCCTGCACGAGACGGCCGGCACACTCGAGGTAGTCGCCGGCGACCCCGGACACGGCAGCCTTACTCTCGACGTCGCCGTCGCGACCTGTCGAGAATCGGCCTGCCGGATTCATCGTCGCCGCATTCGCTACCCCCTGAGAATCGGCTAGGAAGCAGAGGAGCCGTCTTAGGTCTCCTAAGACGGCGACGGAGGTGGGTTTGGCCGTCGCGCCCGCACCGACCCTGAGGACACGTCTGCAGGCGGCCCGCCTGCTGGTCACGTGGATGCTCGACCGGCCCCTGGCCGGTGACCATGTGACGGGCTGGCGGGACGTCGTGCTCTCTCCTCCGCCAGGCGAGGGCCTTCCGGACGCGCCCGGCCGGCTGTGGCTCGTTCCACGCCGGTCCCCCGCCATCCTGCTCGCCGCAGGCGTCACTCCGCGGGGGACGGCAGACCCGCGGCTGATGCGAATCGCGGCGGCGATCAGCCGCGTCGGGCACGTCGTGTTCGCACCCGAGCTGGCCCTCGCACGTCACCGCCTCGACGAATGTGACGTGGAGCGGCTCATCACCTCCACCTTGGCGCTCGGGACTCACCCGCGTGTCCGTGGTGGGGTGGCGATGCTCGGATTCTCGTTCGGCGCCTCGTACTCGCTCATTGCAGCGGCCGACCCCCGCGTTGCCGAGCGGCTGCGACTCGTGGCGGGCCTTGGCGGGTACGGGGACCTCGGTGGGGTGATCCAGGCGGCCACGACGGGTGTCACGCTGCTCGACGGTGAGCGCTACGAGTGGCGGTCGAAGGCGCCCGCCAGCCTGCGGGAGCCGGTTGTCGCGGCGATTCTGCGTCACGGCGGGTTACTCGGAGCCGAGACGGTCGAGGCCGTGGCCGCAGCTCTGCGCGGAGAGGTGGATCCGACCACATTGCCGCACGCAGCGCGCAGCATTCATGACCTTGTCACGAACCGCGACCCCACGCGCAACGAAAAGCTCGTCGCAGCCCTTCCCCCGCCCCTGCCTGAACTCTTCGCGCGCTTGTCCCCGGTCCGGGTCGCGGAAGGGGTGCGTGCACCGGTCGTCCTCCTCCACGCGCGTGACGACCCTGCCATCCCCCATGCGGAGCTGCGCCGACTCGCCGCTGCGTTTCCCCAGGCGCCGGCTCACACCGTCCGCCTCTTCTCCCATGTCGACTTCCGACCCTCCCCTCGGCAACTCGGCAAGACGGCCCGCGACCTCAGGGCGGCGTGGCGGTTCGCGGCCTTCCTGCTCGCGGCGGGGCAGCGACAGGGCAGGCTGGCGCGGAGGTCGCCCTCGTCGGGACGAATTCAACCAGGTACGTGAGGGAGCAGGCCGACCAGCCCTAGTCCCAGAAGCCGGCGAGGATCTCATTCACTACCGACGGCTGCTCCAGCGGCGACATGTGACCCGCCCCGCCGACGGTGACGAAGCGGGCTCCGGCGACCGCGTCCGCCATCGCCTTCATGGCCTCCGGCGGTGTGATCGTGTCCTCCTCACCGACGGCGATGAGGGTCGGGACGTCGATGGTCGTGAGCAGGTCCGTGCGATCGGGTCGGTCGCGCATCCCCCGCTGCCCCGCCACGATGGTCTCGTAGCGAGTGCCCTCGACCATGGAGCGCAGACGGGCGCGGGGTGCGGGGTCCGCACCGTCGGCGAGCAGCTGTCCGAGCATCTGGTCGGCCAGGGATTGCCGGCCCTCGGACAGAGCGCGCTCGATCGCCTCCTCACGTTGCTGCTTGCCCTCGGCATCGTCGGCCTCGGCCCGAGTGTCGACGAGCGCGAGCGAGCGGACGAGCTCGCGGTGCCGCTCCCACAGCGCGAGCGCGACGTAACCGCCCATGCTGATCGCGACAACGTCGGCCTGCTCCCCCTCCAGCGCGCCTATGAAAGCGGCGAGGTCGTCGGCGTGCCGCTCCATCGGCAGAGTCGTCGTGGTGGGGTCCGACAGTCCGAAGCCGCGGAGATCGGGGGCGACGCAGCGGCGGCGGCCGCCCAGCGCCTGGAGTTGGTCGAGCCACATCGTGTGGTCGTGTGGGAACCCGTGTATGAACATTGCGAGCGGACCGGACCCCGACTCGCGGTAATGCAGCCGCGTGCCTTCGACCTCGACGTATCGCATCGACGTTCCCCAACTCCGGTCTGCCCGCCCGGGCGACCCTCAGTCGCCAGCCGGGCGACAGCGGTTCTGGTTCCTCCTGCCAGCCATTCTGCTTGCGGGCTCCGACATGGGCGTCTCGACGGGTCGTCCTCCTGTTCGCGGGCGACCTTTGCCCCGGGAGGATTTGATGCTCGACGCTCAGCATGTGCGGTCAGCGCACAAGGCTGCGTTGTGGGGCAGGAGGGAGCCGGGGTAACGGCGAAAGAGTCGATAGCAAGCGAGCTTAGAAGCAGATAGAAGCAGATAGAAGCGGGTGCCTCTTGAGGGGAGGGCACCCGCTTCTACGATTCTAGTGGCGATAGTCTCGCATTGTTCAAGCCACTTGGCGTTGTGAGTGCGGAGGAGCGCCATCATGCCCGTCAGCCACGCGCATCTCATTGTCGAGCAGCAGAACCGACTCGCGAACGTAAAGGAATATCTTTGACGTCGCAGGCAAGCGGGCACGCCTCGATCAACTACGGGAGCAGGTGTCCGCGCCCGGCCTTTGGGACGATCCTGCTACGGCGCGACTGGCGACCAAGGAATTGGCCCGTCTCGAGGACGAGGTTGAGCGCATCGACGCCCTGACCGCTCGGCTCGACGACGTCGCCGTCCTCGACGAGCTCGCGATGGAGGAGGACGACCTGACTGTTGCCACCGAGGTCGACAAGATCTTGGGGGAGCTGACACATGAACTCGACCGGCTCGAGGTCGTCACTCTGCTGAGCGAGGAGTACGACCACTACGACGCCATCGTCTCGATCCATTCTGGCGAGGGCGGCGTGGATGCGATGGACTGGGCGCAGATACTCCAGCGCATGTACCTGCGGTGGGCGGAACGGCGCAGTTTCGACGTCGAGGTCTACGACGAGCAGTTCGGCGAAGAAGCCGGACTGAAGTCGACAACCTTCGCGTTGCGCGGCGAAGGCGCCTACGGGCTCTCCAAGGTCGAGCACGGGGTCCATCGATTGGTTCGGATCTCCCCGTTCGACGCGAGCGCTCGGCGACAGACGTCCTTCGCGCTCGTCGACGTCGTGCCCTTGCTGCCCGACGTGGACGCTGAGATCGACGTGCCCGAGGAGGAGGTGCGGGTCGACGTCTACCGCTCATCGGGTCCGGGTGGTCAGGGAGTGAACACGACAGATTCGGCGGTTCGCATCACCCACCTGCCCACGGGAATCG
>JALYGD010000141.1 GCA_030777265.1 Actinomycetota bacterium
GGAACGTCGCGAACATCGGCATCGTCACGCTGTGAGCGGCGCTCCGCAGGAGCGACGGTGATGGTCACGTGAGCGTTGCGATGTGCCGCTAGACGTCAACGGTCGCCAGGCCTTCGAGTACACCCGAACTTCGCATGAGCAGTCCCCGACTCGGCTCCACCCCCTGCTCCTCGGCCGACGCTCGGGTCTGCTCGAGTGTGTCGCGCAGACGCTGAGCCGCCTCCGGCGCCCTCGCGGCGTATTCGGCGAGAGCGGCCGAGGCGACCTTGTCAGCACCGGTCTCCAGCAATTCCCGTACCAGGGATTCGGGGTCAGGTTCCGCCCGCCAGGCCAAAGCCACGGCGGCGAGGAACTCCGGCGATGCGAAGTCGCCGTTACTCGCGACGATCGCGAGGTGCATGAGCGCCTTCCCAGAGAGTCGGTCAGCATCTGCGACCGCTTCGACGAGGGGCGCATAGTCTCCCAGGTCCTGCTGCTCGAGCAGGGCCGGATGGATGCGCACGTACTTGGCCCGCACCGGCACATTCTGGTGCACCTCGAGGTCTTCGGGGGTCGTGGCCTCGTCGAGCCAGTCCTTCAGGGGCCGGCCGGCGGACCAGTAGGCTGCCGGGTCGTCGCCTCGCGACGAGCCGGGTATCGCGAGGACCTTGTCCGGGTCAACCGTGAAGCTCACCAGGCCGGGCCCCAGCTTTCGGGTCTGGGAACGGGCGTGTTCGAATGACAGGTAGGCGGACACCCGTCGACCGTGTGCGTAGCGTCCTGGCGCTGCCGCGTCCTCGGATGCGGGGGGGCCGAACCGGTCGCTGAGGTCGGCTCGGGTGCGCAGGCCCTCTTTCTCTATGAGCGGAAGCCGGGCTGGCATGGTCAGATGGTAGACGGTGACACGGGACACGACGCACTCCGGCAGATACGGACAGGGACCACCAACTGGCATCAGCGCTCGCGGCGACCGGTCGAGCTTGGCTCCACGGGTGGCTGCCTGCCCGGCCTAGATCTGAAGCGTGCTCCGCCCCCGGTCGCGGCGCAAGGATCCATCGTAGCCGCCTCTCTCGATTGGGCAGAAGGCTGGCCGGCGGCTGCCCGTCACGTCGGGGCGATCCCTGCAGGTCTCGACATAGGCTCATGGGGCCCACTCTCCCCTTCCTCAGCGTCGACGTCGTCGCCGTGGATACCGAGCACGAACAGAACGGCGTCGAGGTAGGGCACCGAAACAGCGGTATCCGCCGCTTCACGCACGATTGGTTTGGCGTTGAACGCGATGCCGAGCCCCGCCCGAGCGAGCATGTCGAGGTCGTTCGCCCCGTCACCGATCGCCACCACCTGCTCGAGCGGCACCCCTTCGCTTGCGGCCACCTCGCCGAGGATCTCGGCCTTGCGGAAGCGGTCGACGGTCCGCCCGACCAGTCTTCCAGTGAGGCGGCCCTCGACGACCTCGAGTTGGTTGGCGAAGGCGTGATCGATGCCCAGTTCTGCCCTCAACACGTCGGTGAAGACCGTGAACCCGCCGGAGATCATCGCGAGGCGGTAGCCGAGTCGCTTGAGAGTCCGGACGAAGGTGCGAGCGCCCGGGGTGAGGCGGAGCCGGTCCCGGACACGATGCAGCGTCGCGAGGTCGAGGCCGGCGAGCAGCGCAACCCGCGCCCGGAGCGCAGCTTCGAAGTCCACCTCCCCGGCCATCGCCCGCTCGGTGATGGCAAGCACCGCATCCTGCTGGCCAGCCTCAACGGCCAGCAGGTCGATCGGCTCGTCCTGGATGAGCGTGGAGTCGACGTCCATGACGACAAGCCGTTTCGCCCGCCGCTCGAGGCCTTCCCGCTGGACCGCCACGTCTATGCCCTGCTGAGCCGAGACAGCCATGAGCCCGGCTCGCAAGTCGTCTACGTCCCCGCCCGAAACGACCAGCTCGTAACTGACCACGGGGTAGCTGGACAGGCGGATGATCCGGTCGATGTTCGCGCCCGCGGCGGCGATCTCCCGCGCGACGGCAGCGAGTGCGGCGGTCGTGAGGGGGAGACCGATGACCGTCACCGCGTGTCGTTGCCGAGGTGACGGCAAACTGGCCTCGACGACCTCGAAGTCCACGCTCAGTCCCCGCTCCCACCCGAGAAAGAGCAGATCCTTGAGCGCCGTGTCTCCGTCCGACAGCCCGACGAGGATGTCGAGGGTCAGCCGCTGTCGGGTCGTGACCTGCTCGATGTCATAGACGTGAACACCGGCCGCGTTGAGCAGGTTCAACAGCGCAGCGGTAATGCCCGGCTGATCTCGTCCGGAGATACGCACAAGGAGGGTGCGACGATCGTCCACGGCGTCAGATTACCCGGCCGGCGCATGCGCTCCGTATCCGGCCCGCCCTCCCGCCGCCTGCGACGGCTGCCCGGTCCCGTACCCTCCCGGTCATGGTGACCTCGAATCCTGCGCTCGACCGTCTTGGTGACTACCCGCTCGCGCCCCTGCAGGAGCTGGCGGAGACATTGCGAGCCGACGGCGGGCCCCTCTACGACTTCTCGATCGGTGACCCCAACGAGCCGACACCGGAATTCATACGCCGTGCGCTTGTCGAAGCGGTCGGTCCGGTCAGCCGCTACCCCACCGCGGCAGGGCGACGCGAGCTGCGTGAAGCCGTGGCGGGTTGGCTGGAGCGCCGGCATGGTGTTTCCGTCGATCCCGACAGGAATGTCCTGCCCAGCGCAGGCAGCAAGGAGGCGATCTTTCATCTGCCGCTGGCGGTCGTCGATCCCGCCGGCCAGCGACGTCACGTGCTGTGGGGAGACCCCGGCTACCCCGTGTACGAACGCGCCGCGTCGTTTGCAGGCGGGTTCTCCGACCCGGTCACGCTCAGCGCGGAACAACAGTGGCGGCTCGAACTCGAGGCGCTCGAGCCCGCACGGCTCGAACGCGCCTGCATCGCTTGGGTGAACTATCCCCACAATCCCACGGGGGCGATCGCCGACGTCGAGTATTACCGCCGACAAGTCGCCACGGCCCGTGCCCATGACGTTCTCCTCTGCTCCGACGAGTGCTACCAGGAGATCTGGTTCGACTCGCCGGCCGTCTCGGCGCTCGAGGCGGCCGGCGGCGACTTCACGGGAGTTCTAGCGTTCGTGTCGCTGTCGAAACGGTCGGGCATGACCGGCTACCGCTGCGGCGCCATCATCGGTGACGCCCGGCTCATCCACCGGCTGAAGCTCCTGCGGCCCAACGTCGGCACGGCCTCTCCGACTTTCGTGCAGGCGGCCGCGGTGGCGGCCTGGTCGGAGCAGACGCACGTCGAGGCACGCCGACGGATCTTCGCGGAAAAGCGGGCGATCGTCCTGCCCTTCCTCGAACGCAACGGGCTGGAGGTTTCAGGCAGTGTCGCCACCTTCTACGTCTGGTTTCGAGCGCCCGGCGGTGACGACCTCGGCTACGTCGAGGCGCTCCTCCGGGAGCGCATCCTCACCTCCGCAGGGCGGGCCTTCGGGCCTGGTGGGATCGGCTGGGTGCGGTTGGCCCTCGTTCCGACCATGGTGGAGTGCGCGACCGCTGTGGAACGCTGGGAGGAGGCCCTGCGGGCGGGGAGGCTCCCCGCGTGAACGGCGCGAGAGGAGCCGTCTCAGGTCCTCCTAAGAGGGCGACGGAGGCAGCCGCGTGAGCGGCGCTCCGCAGGAGCGACGCTAGAGGAGCCGTCCTCCTAAGACGGCGACGGAGGAGGCCGCGTGATCGAGGAGCTTCGCGACACCGTCCAGGAGGCCTACGAGGCCGGTGACGACGCTTGGAAGGCACACGAGATTCGACGGGCGGTCCACGACACGCTTGCCCTGCTCGATGCGGGCGAGGTGCGGGTCGCGGTTCGCGAGGCTGACGGCGAGTGGACCGTGCACGACTGGGTGAAGCAGGCGATCCTCCTCTACTTCCGGATCGCGGAGATGCGGGTCATGGAGATCGGGCCGTTCGAGTACCACGACAAGATCCCGCTCAAGCAGGGCTTCGCCGCAGCCGGCGTCCGGGTCGTGCCTCCGGCGGCCGCCCGCTACGGTTCGTTTCTGGAGCGGGGCGTTGTGCTCATGCCCAGCTACGTGAACATCGGCGCCCGGGTCGGAGCGCGGACGATGGTAGACACCTGGGCGACGGTCGGCTCCTGTGCCCAGATCGGCCGCGACGTGCACCTCTCCGGGGGGGTGGGGATCGGAGGGGTTCTCGAGCCTGCATCCGCACGACCCGTCATCGTCGAGGATGGTGCCTTCATCGGGTCGCGATGCGTCATCGTCGAGGGCACGCTCGTTGGGCGCGATGCGGTGATCGGCGCGAACACCGTCATCACCGCATCAACCCCGATCATCGACGTCAGAGCCTCTCAGGCTGTCACCTACCACCGGCAGGTACCGGACCGGGCGGTGGTCGTACCTGGCACCCGACCCAAGGAGTTCCCCGCTGGAAGCTACGAGCTGCCTTGTGCGCTTGTCATCGGCGAGCGTACGGAGTCGACGGACCGAAAGACCGCACTGAACCAGGCGTTGCGGGACTTCCAGGTCCAGGTCTGAGGACAGCTGGCGTGGGCGGCCGTGCCAGCTTCGACCTGGGTGCTCGACTCGTCGAACTCTGCGGCCATCTCAGCGTCACCGGTCAGGAGGCGGGCATTGCCGATGCGCTCGCGGTCGACTACGCGGACGAGCCACTGCTGCGGGTCGGCGACTCCCTGGTCGTCGGCCGGCCTGATGACCGCCCGCTCGTTCTGCTCGTCGGCCACCTTGACGTCGTGCCTCCGACCACCGCTGACGAGAGACCTCGTGTCGAGCAGGGCAGCGACGGTCCGATCGTGATCGGGCGCGGTACCTCGGACATGAAGGGGGGGATCGTGGTCGCCGAGGCGATCTTCCGCGACCGCGGCCTGCGGACCGGTTCGCCGTACGCGATGGTGCTCGTTCTCTACGCCGGCGAGGAGGGCCCCGAGGAGGGCAACCAACTTGCGGACGTGTTCAGCGCGGTGCCGTGGCTCAAAACCGCCGAACTCGCTGTCGTGCTCGAGGCCACCGACCTCGAAGTCCACCTGGGCTGCCTCGGAGGGCTGCACGCCCTGCTGACCTTCCTGGGACGACAGGCCCACTCGGCCCGACCGTGGCACGGGGATAACGCGCTCACGAAGGCTGGAGCGCTGCTCACCGAGCTGCACAGCCGCTCGCCGGTGGAGGTGGAAATCGATGGCATCCGCTACCGGGACGTGTTGACCGCCACTCAGGCCTGGACGGACAACGCCCGCAACCTCGTGCCGGGCCGCTTCGTCGTGAACCTCAACTACCGTTTCGCGCCGAACCGGCATCTGGAGGAGGCGGAAGCGGAGTTGCGCGCCTGGGTCGGCGAACGGGCCGAGGTCGAGATCGTCGACCGCTCACCTCCCGCGCCGCCGCAGGTCGCCGCCCCTCTCGTGGCTGCCTTCACGGCGGCAGTGGCTGCTCCGGTCGCGGCTAAGCAGGCGTGGACGGACGTGGCTCGCTTCGCTGCCGCAGGTGTACCGGCGCTCAACTACGGCCCGGGCCTCGTGGGCCAGTCCCACCAAGCCGGCGAGTACGTTCCGATCTCGAACCTTGAGGTCGCCATCGACCACGTGCGCCGATTCTTGTCGGCCAGTAGCTAGCCCGCTCTCCCGCCGCCTACGGCGACGCTCCCGGGCTAGGACGAGCGACGAGGCTGGGTGTTCAGGCGACCAGGCTCTTGGGGGTAGGGCGGCTGCGCTCGGGGTGCGCAAGATAGTCGACGACACTCTGAACGACTTCACCCGACAGCAGCATCGACAGATGGCCGATGTCGCGCACGCGGATGTTCGTTGCCTGCAGCACCGGCTCCCTCAGCTTCGCGCTGCTCGCCGGCACCACGAACAAGTCGAGATCCGAATAGTAGGAGACGTAGCGCACACCGCTCGGCCGAGCCGTACGACGCAGCTCATTCAAGAACGGCGACTGGTACGTCAACTGCATCGCCGCCGGCCCCACTCCGAAGTGCGCCGTGTACGTCCCCGAATGTGGTGTGCCCAACGTGACGACGGTGTCGAGCGTCTTCTCCCCCCCCAGCGCCTGCGCGTAGTAGCGGGCCACGATCCCGCCCAACGAGTGCCCGACGATGCTGCACCGCTCCGCACCGGTAGCTTCGAGCACACGCTCGACCTCGGCCTGCAGCATTCGCCCTACCTCGGGAACTCCATGTGTGAACTGCGGGTAGTTGAAGGCGCGTATGTGGCAGAACCCGGCCTCGGTCAGAGCCTGCCGCATCACCAGAAAGGCGCTGCGGTTCATGACATAGCCATGGAGGAGGATGATTGGCATCTCGGCGGTCGACGGTGCCAAGCGCGTTTCGATGGCCTCCACCGCTCGTTCGGCCTCCAAG
>JALYGD010000142.1 GCA_030777265.1 Actinomycetota bacterium
CGTCTCAGCCTGCCGCTAGCGTTGCGACTGTGGAGGCCACACTCGCACCCCTCGCCGATGTCATCACGGCGCACCGGCCGGCGATCGTCGGCCCGCCGGCACTCGGAACACGCGGCCGGGCTACCCGAGAGGAGGAGGAGGACAGGCAGCTGGCCCCTGGCGCTACGAGGGCCCAGGGCGCCGGGCGACGCGCCCGGCCTGAGGAGCCCGACCGGGTCCGCACGTGCTTCGAGCGTGATCTCGACCGCATCCAGCACTCGACGCCCTTCCGGCGCCTCGCTGGCAAGTGCCAGGTCTTCATAGCTCCCGAGGACGATCACCTGCGCACGCGCCTGACACACGCGGTCGAGGTTGCCCAGGTCGCGGTCGGGATCGCACGCGCCACCGGCCTGAACGTCGCACTCACGGCGGCGGCGGCAATGGGCCACGACTGCGGACATGGCCCGGCAGGACACGCCTCAGAGGAGGCGCTGTCACCCTTCCTCTCCGATGGCTACCACCATGCGGTCTACGGCGCCGATGTCACCCTGGCGCCGCTCAACCTGTGCGCCGAGACCCTTGATGCCATCCGCAATCACTCCTGGAACCGTCCAGCCCCTTGCACGCCCGAAGGTGAGGTGGTGGCCTGGGCTGACCGCATCGCCTACGTCTGCCACGACTTCGAGGATGCCGTGCGGGCGGGCCTGGTTCGCGATAAGGACCTGCCTGCGGACGTACGCGAGCTGATCGGCTCGCGCCGTTCCCGTCAACTGCACACCTTCATCACCGCCATGATCGAGACCATCGCCGACACCGGCCGGGTTGGCATGCGTCGCGCCGAGGCGGAGGCGCTCGCCGCCTTCCGAGCTTTCAACTTCCAGCGGATCTATCTGCGCCCGGAGTCTGTTGCGCAGGCGCAGAAAGTGATCCGCCTGTTGCGGTCGCTGACCGAGTGGTTCGCGTTGAACACCGCCGCGATCGCCGATCGCATCCCGCCGGGAACGGCTGACGGCTCAGCCGACGCGCTGGAAGCGGCAGTGCACTACGTCAGCGGTATGACCGATCGGTTCGCGTTGAAATGCGCGGTCGAGTTGCTCGGCTGGGATCCGACGCAGCTTCCCAAGGCGGTGTGATCAAACCTCTGCTCGCCGACCTCACCTGATCACGCCCGTCGCCGTCTTAGGAGACCTAAGACGGCTCCTCTGGCGTCGCTCCTGCCGAGCGCCGCTCACGGCGGTGCGATCGCTAGCATCACCGCCCGTCGCTTGTCGCTCATGCAGCGAAGCGGTAGCGACTCGAATCTGTCGCTCGAGCAGCGAAGCGGTAGCGACTCGGATCGGTCGCTCAGCAGAGAAGCGTGGGCGATGAAGAGTCGGGAGCAAGGGCGGACGTGACGGGGCGCATCCTGCAGGAGGACATCGAGCAGCTGAAACGGCGTGCCGACCTCGCCGATGTCGTCTCTGACCACACCCGTCTGCAGCGTGCGGGCGCGCGATTGAAGGGACTTTGTCCCTTTCACCAGGAGCGCACACCGTCGTTCACCGTGGATCCCGCCAAAGGCGTCTACCACTGCTTCGGCTGCGGTGAGGGCGGCGACGTCTACAGCTTTTTGCAGCGAATCGAAGGGTTGACGTTCATCGAGGCTGTCGAGCAGCTCGCCCGACGCGTGGGCTACGACCTGCGCTACGAGCAACTCTCGGCCGGTAAGAAACGGGCGCTCGGCGAGCGCACCCGTCTCATAGCCACGTGCCGATCCGCCTGCGAGTTCTTCCGTCGCCAGCTGTACAGCGCGACCGGGGCGCCGGCCCGGGATTACCTGGTCCAGCGCGGATTCCGGCGGGAGGAGGCCGACCGTTTCCTGCTCGGGTTCGCGCCGCTGGACTCGGACGCCCTCACCCGGCAGCTGCTGGCGGCCGGTCTCGGCGAACGGGAGATCGAAGCGGCTGGTCTGGCGACCCGCAGCCCTGGTCGCGGCATGCGAGACCGGTTTCGGGGCCGAATCGTGTTTCCCATCCTCGACGCCGGCGGGGACGTCATCGCCTTCGGGGGGCGGACCGTGCCTGGCCTCCAGTACGGCGAACACGCCCCCCCCAAGTACCTGAACAGTCCTGAGACTGCCTTGTACCGCAAGCGCAACACCCTCTACGGCATGTCCTGGGCGCGTGCGGAGATCGTACGAAGCGGCGAGGTGCTCGTCGCGGAGGGCTACACGGACGTCATGGCGCTTCACAAGGCTGGCTACACCAACGCGGTGGCCACCTGCGGCACTGCGGTGGGAGAGGAGCACCTGCGCCTGCTCGAACGCTATGCCGAGCGGGTCGTGCTGGCCTTCGATGCCGATGAGGCCGGCGGCAAAGCCGCCGAACGCGCCTGGGAGCTGTCCCAGAAGCCCGGGGTTGATGTGCGTGTTCTGGTTCTCCCGAAGGGTGCCGACCCCGCAGACGTCGTACGCGAGGGGGGCGCTGCGGCGATGCGGGAACTCGTTGGCACAGCGGAGCCGGTCGTGCGATTCATGCTACGCCGGACCGCGGCAGGATACGACCACAGCCCCGAGGGCAAGGCCGCAGCAGTGGAGGCATCAGCCCCTCTGCTGGCGCGGATCGACGACGTCGTGCTGCGAGACCAGTACTGTCGCTTGCTCGCCGACGAACTCGTCGGCGTCGCACTCGGCGTCGTCGTCCTCGCGGTCGAACATGCCGGGGGTGAGCTGCCAACGGTGACGTCCCCCCGACGGCAGGAGACAGCGTCCGGTGAAGGGCGTGGGGCGTCGAGCCGAGCGCAGCTCGAACGGGAGACCTTGCGCGTGGCTCTCCAGCGCCCCAACGTTCTCCCTCCACGTTGGGCCGAGGTCGACGAGGCCGACTTCAGCCATCCAAAGGCCCGCGAGGTCTTCCGGACGATCATGGCCGCCGGCGGGGCGGGTGCCGAGCTGACCGCAATTCTCGAGGCCGCTCCCGACGACAGGGTGCGTGCCCTGGTGCGCGCCCTTGCCCTCGAGGACTGCACCATCGAACCCGACCCCGTACACGCCGCCATGCTTGTCGGTCGCCTCCTGCTCAACCGGCTGGAACGGACGATCACGGCCAGCAAGCGGCAACTCGAGCGCATGAACCCCGTCGTTGAACCCGACACATACCGACAGCGGTTCGAAGAGCTCATCGCGCTCGAGGCCCGTCGACGAGAGCTGCGCGCGCTTGCGAACGGCTGACACGGCGCGCTAGCCGAGTGCGCCGAGTACCGCAACTGCAGCGACCGTCCCGACTTCCATGGCCCTGCTCTCTGTAGCACAGCTACCATCGGTTCCGATTCAGGCTTTGCTCGGTCAGCCGGAGGGGAGCCGGTAGCCATGCAGGAGGCCGAGGACGGCGCCGCCAGGGCCATGGGCGACGACGTCGAAGTGGAGCACGAGGTCGTTTCACTCCTCTCACGGGCCCGACTCTCGAGCACCCAGAACTCTCCCGACCCAGTCCCTGTAGGCCGGACCGGCCGCGGGGACGCTACGGTCACCCGGCTCGACGAACGCTCGAGCATCCCCAGTACCGAGGTGTTCAGTGACAGCGATGCCTCCACTAGCGAGGGGTCCCCTGCCACGTACGACCTGGTTCGCCTCTACCTCAACGAGATAGGTCAGGTCGGGCTGCTGACGGCCGACGAAGAGGTTGACCTCGCCAAGCGCCACGAGAGCGGTCGCAGAGCCGGTCATATCCTCGACTCACTCGTCGATCTGACGCCGGAGCGACGGGCGCGTCTCCGGGAGATGGAGCGGGACGGGGAGCGGAGCCGACAGCGTCTCGTCGAGGCGAACCTCCGGCTGGTCGTGTCGATCGCGAAGCGCTACGTGGGGCGCGGTCTGCTGTTCCCCGACCTCCTCCAGGAGGGCAATCTCGGCCTCATACGGGCAGTAGAGAAATTCGATTACCGGCGCGGTTACAAGTTCTCGACGTATGCAACCTGGTGGATCCGCCAGATGATCAGCCGGGCGATCGCCGACCAGTCGAGACTCATCCGCATCCCGGTCCACCTCGTCGAGATGCTGAACAAGATCGCCCGCACCGAACGCGAACTCGTTCAGCGCCTCGGCCGCGAACCGACCCGGGAGGAGGTGGCCGCGGCGACCGGCATCCCGGAGGAACGCCTGGAGGAGTTCGGTCGCCTCGATGTCGATCCAGCTTCCCTCGACGCCCCCATCGGTGAGGACGATACGGGCGTGTTCGGGGACCTGGTCGAGGACATCAACGTCGTCGTCCCACTCGAAGCCGCCGCCTACCTACTCCTCCAACGCCACCTGGCCGCTATCCTCGCCGAACTCGCGCCGCGGGAGCGGCTCGTCATCGAGATGCGCTTCGGTCTGCGGGACGGCACCCCGCGCACTCTCGAGGAGGTCGGCTGCGAGGTCGGCCTCACACGGGAGCGGATCCGCCAGATCGAGTCGAAAGCTCTCGCCAAGCTCCGCCATCCCGCCTATGCCGATGTGCTGGCCGACTACCT
>JALYGD010000143.1 GCA_030777265.1 Actinomycetota bacterium
CGTAGGACTTGATCTCCATGCGGAAGCCGAGCGGCGTCCGCTCCACCCACAGTCGGGCGACGTCGGGCGAGGGTGGGGCGTAGAACGTGCTGTCGACCTCGACCACCGGAAAGATCGACGCGTAGTGACGCAGCCGCTCCTCCGCCGAGCTTGCGCCGGGCGGATAGAAGCCGGTGTCGCGTACGAGGGTCGGATCCGTCCACGAGGACGTGCCAACCAGGATGCTCACCGTCTCCCACTACCCGGGCTGAGGAGGTGCGCCACGCAGCGCCACCGCCGCCACGCCTGAACGGAAGTGTTGGTCGTTGCAATCTTGTCTCTCGGCGGTTTCCGCTACCCGAATGCACCGAGCTGTGCATGGTCGACAAGCCGGGACTCCCGTCCCAGCAGACGGCAAAAGAATCGGATCGTTCACCCCAAGTAGGTGAAGATCGCCCCGAACATGGCGAACCCTGCGATGATCGGCCCGAGCCGAGAGGTCTCGCCCCCGTGCGCCTCGGAAACCATTTCCTCCCACGACGACCCTGGTCAGCGCGCCGCCAGTCAGGGCGAGCACGCCAAGGTGAGGATCTCTGGCGCGTTCCGTAGGACGAAGAAACCGATGGTGGCGCCAAGCAGGATCGGATCGCGAAGGCGGCGGCCAGCAGGATCCGTCGACTGCGTCTGATCCCAGCATTGCGCAATGTCGCGATCGCAGCAAAGCCGTCCGGCACGTCCGCCGGTACCTGGCCGAGGGCCAGTAGCAGCCCCAGTGCCGGATTGAGCACGGTGCCCTTGCCGATCATGACCCCGTCGCTGAACAGATCGATCGATACGCCGGAGAAGATCGCGAGCGCATCCCTGCTTCTCCCCGCCGGGGAGTCGTCCCTGGACGTAGCCGATGACGCCGTCGAGCCCGATGAAGAGGGCGCCACCGGCGTCGAAGGCCAGGAGCGGCACCCATGCTGGGCTGGCATTCAAGGCCTCGGGCATGAGCTCCAGCCCGACGACGCCGAGGACGATCCCGGCGGGCAGGTGCAGGGCGCGGCTCAACGTCCGCTCGGAGACCTCCACGAGCTCTGCCAGGACACGACCGACGAGATTTCCCGCCGCCGGAAGCGCTGCCGAAGCGAGGACAAGCAGAAACCGCGACATCCGCCCTCCACTACCCGGAGGTTCGCGTTCGACTCCGATCGACGGGGCGAAGCCGAGCCGCCGAAGCGCATGGAACGGTCTACAGCGACGGAATGTCTCGTTGCCCGAGCGCGCAGGTACTGGACTTCAAGCAACGACACCCTCACTGGCGACCTCGCCGATGTCATGCTCAACGGTGGTCCCGGCAACGACGACCTGAACGGCGGACACCGGCATTTGCTACCTTGAACGGCGACGCCGGCGACGACAACTGGGAGTGTGACCTTCTCGATGGACCCGAGCGTCTTCCCCAGGAGCGCCGAGGAGTGGTCCGAGCGGATGCGAGGCGCTGGTCCGCCCAGTCCTGACGACCAGTCCCGGACCTGGGATGGCCGCGTCCTCGACACAAAAGAGGCGGTGCTCGAGTTCCTGGCTGAGGTCGAGGAGGCTCGCAAGAGCGGGCGAAGCCTTGACCCCCATGCCAACCAGCGCTGAGGGCCGCCGCTCGCCGTCGAGCGCATCCTGGCTGAGCGAGCCCGAGGGGATCCGGGATCATGGACGATGGCCACCAGCTGACGAACCGGACTGTGGTCTGAGCTGCGGGAAGCCCGCTTGTGACGCTGGGGGCGCTTCTTCGGACTCGGCTGGCTAGTCGGCGAAGGGAGCCTTCCCCCCGGTGACGTCCTGGGGTGGGTACGTCGAGGCTGAGGCGGCGGGGAGCTGAGCAAGGTGGGCAGGCGCTTCCAGCAGGTCGACGTCTTCACGGATGAGCCGTGCCTGGGCAAACCCCGTGGCGGTGGTCCTCGAGGGGGAAGGACTCGACGCCGAGGACATGCAGCGCGTCGCCACCTGGACGAACCTGTCGGAGACCACGTTCGTGCTCCCGTCGGTCGATCCGCAGGCCGACTATCGGGTCCGGATCTTCACCACCAACACCGAGCTGCCGTTCGCCGGCCACCCCACGCTCGGCACCTGCCACGCTTGGCTCACCGACGGGGGCGCACCGCGGCAGGACGACGTGGTCGTCCAGGAGTGCGGTGTCGGCCTCGTGCCGGTGCGGCGAGCCGGGGCTCAACTCGCGTTCGCCGCCCCACCGCTCCTGCGTGCAGGACCGGTCGACGACGAACTGCTCGTTCGGATCGTCTCTGTGCTCGGCGTCAACCGGGACGAGGTCGTCGACGCGAGTTGGGCGGACAACGGGCC
The DNA here is from genome assembly GCA_030777265.1 of Actinomycetota bacterium. Classification (GTDB taxonomy): domain Bacteria; phylum Actinomycetota; class Nitriliruptoria; order Nitriliruptorales; family JAHWKO01; genus JALYGD01. Next base: position 2,317 of record JALYGD010000143.1, read on the forward strand.
CGGCTGGATCGCCGTGCTGCTCCCAGATGCCGGTTCCGTCCTCGCCCTCAGACCCGACTTCGGCGACCACCGTGACCTCTACCTCGGGGTGGCAGCGCTCCGGCCTGAGGGATCGCCAACAGCGCTCGAGGTCCGGACGTTCTTCCCTGTTGCGGGCGCGGTCGTGGAAGACCCCGTCACCGGAAGCTTCAA
>JALYGD010000144.1 GCA_030777265.1 Actinomycetota bacterium
GTCACGACCGCAATCGAAGAGCTCGGCGCCCGAGGGCGGATGGTCGGCCTCGTCACTCACGTTCGTGACCTTGCCGAGCGCGTGCCTGTCCGCTACGAGGTGCGTAAGGCAGCCAGCGTCTCGTCAGTTGACAAGGTCGTGGCGTGAGCGGCGCTCCGCAGGAGCGACGCGAGAGGAGCCGTCTTAGGTCTCATGAGACGGCGACGGTGGTTGTCTCATCTGGCCGGCGGCGTCAGCCGGTCGAGGTCGATCCGTTGCCCTGCTGGCCCGACGGAGCGCTCACCGGTGACGGGTCACCGCGAGCTGCCGTGAGGCGCGTCGGATGAGCCTTACCACAATTAGGGTCGAGCCTTGGGCGCCGGAGTACGGCTCCTCATACGAGTCTCAGCCGTTGACACCCTCGGATGCTGCGGTCGACGTCGACGCGGAGCTGCCGGCGGCGACCTGGCGGCCACTCGACCCGCGACCCGGAACCACCCCCGCCTCCCGGGTCCATGTCATCGATGGCGTGCGCCGCATCGACGCCCGGGTTTGGATAACAGGCGTCGATGGCGTGACGCACATGGGGATCTGCGCCTCGTACGCGGCTGGCGCCGTGCGCTGCCACGGCGAGCAGGCACGGGTCTTGCTCGTCGACGTCCGGCGCGGCCTGTTCGCACCGGCCGCGGCGGCACGGGGCGCCGAGCCCGCGATCATCACCAGGGCGGGGACCTACCCCTTCCTGACAGTCGCTGGTGACGACGTCGAGCAGCTCTCACTCGGTCTGCAGCAGCGCATGGGCGAGCTCGAGGTCGCTGTCGCGGCCCGCACCCTCGTCGACGTGGCCCCCGACGCCCACGCCGATCTCGTCATCGTCGACGGCCCGCTCAACGGCCGTCAAAACGTCGCCGGTGCGATCGGGTACGTGAAGACACACCGGGTCGCCTATCTGCCACCGGCGCTGGGTGAGGTCATCCCTCGCCTCAGGCCGGCTCAGCGCAGCCCGCTCTTCCTCACCCAAACCTCCTGGAGCCGCTTCTCCTGGTACCTACGGCTGCCGGGGGGCGAGGGTTACCCATGGGCCGGAATCGTGCGCTGTGAGGCCTCAGCCGACCTCCCATCAGCCACAGCCCGCGCCCTCGCGGACCGCAGCGCCCTTACCCTGCCCCGGTTCGCTTCCGCGGCCCACAAGGACCCTCGCGCGCCTCAGAACCTCTACCCAATCGGGGCGCTGGAGCGCGAGCTGCGCCACCGGCTAGGAGATCCAGCGCACCTCGAGCGCGCCTTACGGGTCGCGGTGCGCGGAGGCTGAGCCGCCTGGGGGTTGGAGTGCTCGTTCAGGCGAAGTGGGACGGAAGCGGACCGTACGGACGTTGAGAGGAAGGCGACCGGAACCAATTTGCCGATCAGGTCGTACTGTTCGTTCCCGATGGGAGCTGTTCTATGCCCGACGTCGCACAGGCCCCTGGGGGATTCGGGCGTCGCCTCGCCCAGCTCCTGTTCGGCTTGATGGTCATGGGCACCGGCGTTGCCATGTTGCTGGCAGCAGACCTCGGCGCCGCCCCCTGGGACGTGCTCCACCAGGGCATCGCCCGCCGGACATCTCTGTCGGTCGGGGCGACCGTGATCGTGGTCGGCCTGCTTGTCTTCGCCGCGTGGATCCCACTGCGGTTGCGTCCGCGTGTCGGCACGATCCTCAATGCCGTCCTTGTGGGGCCGATGATCGACCTTGGCCTCATGGTCCTGCCGCAACCACCCGGCTTGGCGAGTCAGATCGCGTATCTGCTGCTGGGAACGCTGCTGTTCGGCTCCGGTGCCGGCCTCTACATCGCGGCGGGTCTCGGTCCTGGCCCTCGCGACGGCCTCATGACCGGGTTGGCCGCTCGCGGCCTTCCCGTGCGCTGGGTCCGCACGGGCCTCGAAGTCGGCGCTCTGGCGGTTGGCTGGGTGCTCGGGGGCACGCTGGGCGTCGGAACGCTCGTCGTCGCGCTCACGCTCGGCCACGTCATCCAGCCGGTGATGGCGAGGGCCGCTCCCCTCCGCGCATTCCCCCAGGTACCCGTGCGGCATGACGGGATCGTTGCGGCTCTCGTCGTGACGGAGGAGGCGGCCGCAGCCTCTTGGCAACTCCCGGAAGCTCAGGCGGTCAGGTCTATGAGTGCGAGCCCCGTCTCGCGGTCGTAACGCTTGCGCAGGTGGCGGGGCGTTTCCTCGATGAGCACCTCCAGGGTCGGCCAGACCGTCGCGCCCTTCAAGTGCCCTCCGACGGTCGAGCCGTCGCGCCTGCCGAACACCGCGTGTGCGTGTACGACCGGGTCGCCCTCCTCGAGAGTCACGTTGCCCATGAGGGAAAGCACCTCGACCTGCTCGTTGATGGGAAGGTCGAGATAGTCGAGCTCATCGGGGTCGAAGTAGGCGAGCGTCGCCTCGCGGAACGCGCCAATCGCGGTGAGGGAAGCGCCAGTGATGCGCTTGTCGCGCGCGAAGCGCTCGAGACCGGACTTCGCCTCGTCGCCCTTTGAGAAGACCACCGCGAACGTCCGCAGGCGCTCGGGAGACTCGTGCAGCAGCTTCGATTTCATCAGACCACCTTTCGTCGCTTTCAGGCCAGGTCCTGACACAGAGCGGCTGCGCGGGCGAGAACGAGCCGATCGCTTGAGAGGACCGTCGTGCTGCTGCCTTCGCGGACCGAACTCTCCTCGGTCTTGGATCCGCGGCGGCTAGAGCCGCCCCCTCATCCTCAAGGATGAGGGTCAGTTCGACCTGCACCGGTACCGTAGAAGCTGCCAGCGGTCGCTGAGAGACTCGTAGCCGGCCACAGCAGCATCGGGGTCACCGCGCTCGAGGTTGCCGATCGCCTCCCACAAGTCTTCGCATGAGCTGTCGGTGGCGAGGTCGGCGGCCGGGATGCAGGTGACGAGGCCCCCGTAATCGAGTTCCACGAGGCTGTCTTCGTCGAAGTTCGCGAACCAGTCCAGCATTTCGTTGAGCGCCTCGACGAGCTCCTCGGATCTTTCCACCATGGTTCCGACGACGCCGATGGCCCTCCGGAGCCGCCGCAGCGCGGCTCGGGCGCTGGTGAGGTAGGTCAGGCGCGGGGCACTGCCCTCCGGGGGGTTGACGAAGTGTCGCTCGCCCGGGGCGAAGGCAACGAACCAGCGCAAGGGGACTTCCCAGCTCGCCTCCTGGATGTGTGCCGGACGCCTCAAGCGGCGCACCGCATGGAGCGCCGCTCGTGCCTCGTCGCGGGAGACGAAGGCGCTCGCAGCTGGCTCCGGCAAAGCGTCGCGAAAGGCGAGCAAGGCTACCGCGTGGCGCTGGGCCAGCGTGAGCGGGCACACGTGGATGCGATGCCCCACACGCCGAACGAGCGCCGCCTGATCCTCCCTTGGAGGGCGTCGGGTGATGAGGCGAGCCGCGGCGGTGCGGGACTCGGTCGCGACAGCTGCCCCCACCGTCAGTCCGCGCCCATCCGTGACATAGCGGCCCCATCGCTCGCGCTCGGGAATGGGAAAGGCGTCGAGCGGTTCGAAGACCCGCAGGTAGGCGCACGGCACCATGTCGGCTGAAAACGTACACCGAAAGGCTCTCGCGATGTGCGCATAGGCTGCGCTACCACGGCCGCTGCGAGGAGCGCCGCGCCGTGCCGGCCGCGAAGGAGGGTGCGTGGGAGGAGCTTTCGCGCTCTTCGACGGGCACGAGCAGGTGGTGTATGGCGCGGATGACGAGACGGGTCTGCGCTGCATCATCGCCATCCACTCCACGGCCCTCGGGCCGTCATTGGGAGGGACACGCTTCTACCCGTATGACAGCGAGAAGGAAGCTCTGGTCGACGCCCTGCGGCTCAGCCGCGCTATGACCTACAAAGCAGCGTGTGCAGGGCTCGATCTCGGCGGCGGCAAGGCGGTGATCGTCGGCGAGCCGAGCAGCACAAAATCCGAGCCGCTCCTTCGAGCCTACGGCCGTATCGTCGAGAGTCTGAACGGCCGCTACATCACCGCCTGCGACGTCGGCACCTACCCGCAGGACATGGAGGTCGTGGCTCGCGAGTGCCACTGGGTGACCGGGATGGACGAGGCGCATGGAGGTTCGGGCGACAGCGGCATCACGACCGCCTATGGAATATTCGTCGCTCTCCAAGCCCTGGCTGTTGCCTTGTGGGGCGACCACAATCTCGCCGGCCGCCACGTCGCAATCCAGGGTCTCGGCAAGGTCGGAGCCCGGCTGGCCGCCCATCTCGCGCACGCAGGGGTGAAGCTCACCGTCGCGGACATCGACTCCGAATTGGTCGACCGCGTCATCACAGGGTCGGGGGCGGAGGCGGTCGAACCCGACGAGGTCTACGACGTGGAAGCAGACATCCTGTCGCCGAACGCGCTCGGAGCGGTGCTCAACGAGCGCACTATCCCGCGGCTGAAAGTTGCAGGCATCTGCGGTGGCGCGAACAATCAGCTCGCGACTCCCGAAGACGCAATGAGGCTGCGAGAGGGCGGCATCCTCTACGCCCCCGACTACGTCGTGAACGTCGGCGGGCTCGTCCAGGTGGCCGACGAGTTGCTGCCCGGCGGGTACTCCGCGGAGCGGACACGCGCGAAGGCGCGCCAGATCGGGGACACCCTGCGGGAGGTGCTCTCGCTCGCCGACCGTCTCGGCCTGACTACCGAGGCCGCAGCCGCCCAGGTGGCGGAGCGTCGCATAGCGGCGGTCAGCCGCATCCGCCGCTTCCACCTCCGCGCCCAGGCTCGAAGCTGAGCCGGAGTGGACGAGCGACGCACCACGTCGTGCGGGCTGCAGCGCGGTCCCTCACCGCGGGCAGAGCTCGCGCGTTCCGGGCCCGACACGCCACCAGCTGCGCCCGGCGCGACAGGACCGGGCGGGTTGTCGTGCCGATCCTGATCATCTACTCGTTGGTCCTGCGCTCCTACATCCTCGACCTCGTACCTGGGATGAGGTCGTCGAAGACCTCAGCCGGGCAGGTTTTGAGGTCTACCTGCTCGATTTCGGTGTCCTCGACAAGGGCGACTGCTCGACTACATCCCCAGGGCAGTGCAGGCGACACGGGAGGCAGCGGGCGCCGAGCTGATCAACTTGCTCGGGGTCTGCATGGGCGGCACGCTCGCGGCAAGCTACGCCGCCTCCCCCGGTGCCGAAGCGCTCCGCACTCTCGTCCTGCTCTCGGCCCCCATCGACTTCGGACGTCCAGTCGCAGGAACGCCAGAGGATCGTGCTCGATGCCGGCCATCTCGGCCTGCTGGTCGGCCCCTTCGCGCGGCGGGTGACGTGGCCGGCCGTTCAGGACTGGCTCGAGCCATACTCGCGATGAGAGCCCTTCCAGGCGCAGGGTGGGCAATCACGGAGCTGTGCCGAGCCGGGTCCCGACCGGTCGTTGGGCACTGCCGCTGCGTCTCAGCCTGCGGCGACGATCTCCACTCCCGACCCCTCACACACGCTGCCCATCGCCCAGGCCTGCACTCCGCGACTCGTGAGTATGCGAACAGCGTCGTCGCTGTCGTCCGCCGCCACGACCGCGACCATGCCGATGCCGAGATTGAAGGTCCGCCACATCTCCGCC
>JALYGD010000145.1 GCA_030777265.1 Actinomycetota bacterium
CCGGTGCTCTCGCTCATCGTGTCTCCCTTCCATCGAAGTCGCCTCGAAGTCGCGGCGGCCCCTCGGCTCCACCGTACTGGCCACGCCGGCTCCGTGACCCGTCCAGCGGACCGTCAACGAGGGCCGACGCGATGGAATGGGAACCCATTGATCACCACCGTCGCCCGTCTTAGCTGACCTGAGACCGCTCCTCTCGCATCGCTCCTCCGGAGCACCGCTCACGGGATAACGTGGCCACATGCCAGAGCTGCCCGAGGTCGAGTCGGTCCGTCGCCAGCTCGCTCCCGCTCTCAGCGGTCGTCGCATACAAGCAGTCCGGGCCGAGCCCCAGAGGCGCTTCGCCGGCCTCGAGCGCCTGACCGGCCGGACCGTGCTCGAAGTCGGACGGCGTGGCAAGTTTCTTCTCTGCCCCCTCGACTCGGGACTCGAGCTCGTCCTGCACCTCGGCATGACGGGGTCGCTGCGCTTCGACGTGGCCGACGCGTACGCGCGGGCACGCCTCGCGCTGGACGACGGGCGAGAGCTCGTCTTCCGCGACGTGCGCCGCTTCGGCCGGATCGCGGTGGTCGACGCTGGCGACTACGGCTCTATCCCCACTCTCGCCGCACTCGGTCCCGAGCCCCTCGGCGACGAATTCGACCCCGACCGCTTCGCCGCGGCGCTCGCAGCTACCCGGGCGCCGGTCAAGGCAGCCCTCCTTGGCCAGCGCTGCGTGGCAGGCGTTGGCAACATCTACGCCGACGAAGCGCTGTGGCGAGCCCGCATCCACCCTGCCTCCCGGCGGGTCGGTCGCTCACGCGCGATTGGTCTCCGCGCCGCGATCCGCGCGGTGCTGACCGAGGCGGTCGCCCACGAAGGCACCACCTTCCGCGACTACCGCATGGTGAACGGAGAGAGCGGCCGCAACAGCGGGTTCCTGAGCGTCTACGGCAAGGGAGGCCAGCCGTGCCCCCGCTGCGCCGTGACTCTGCGCAAGGTCGTCGTCTCCCAGCGCGGCACCACCTACTGCCCGGCCTGTCAGCGGGCCTAATCGGCTAGTCCCCAGATCTGGTCCCCCCCGCCCCGGCCTCCGGCCCTGCCCCATCTGACCCGGCCCGCCCGGGCCTACGGCCCTGCCCCATCTGACCCGCCCGCCCGGGCCTACGGCCCTGCCCCGTCTGACCCCCCCGCCCCGGCCTCCGGCCCTGCCCGGCCCGCCCAGTGGTCGGTGAGCCTCTCGACGAGCTCCTGGTTCACGCTCGGGTCCACCCGTACCTCGACGACACAGAGCTCCGTCGAGGTGACCGCCTCGCGGAGGCCCTCGCGGAGCTCGCCCAGGTCCTTGGGGCAATAGCCACGGATCCCGAAGCTCTCCGCGTACTGCTTCAAGTCGGGGTTGTCGATGCGGGTGCTTACCGAGCGCTCGTGGCTCATCTCCTGCTTCCAGCTGATGAGCCCATAGTCGAAATCATTCAGGACCAGAACGGTGAAGCCCACCCCCAGCCGCTTCGCGGTCTCGAGCTCCTGAGAGTTCATGAGGAAACCCCCGTCACCCATCGCCGCGACGACTCGCCGGGCGGGGTCGAGCAGCGCCGCGGCGATCCCGCCCGGCAAGGCGATCCCCATGCTCGCCAACCCATTGCTGATGACGCAGCCGTTCGGGACGTAGGTAGGGAAGTTGCGCGCGATCCACATCTTGTGGCTGCCCACATCGCTGATGAGCAGGGCATCGTCATCGAGGACCGAGCGGAGGACGTTCAGCACCCCTGGGACGGTGAACGGCTGGCCTGCCTCGAGCTCATAGCTCGCGATGTCGCGCACGATCCGCTCGCGAACAGGCGGGAACCAGTCGTGGTCGAAGCTCACGTCGTCGGCGGAGAGGCTGCGGTTCAGCTCCCACACGGCGGCCGAGATATCGGAGACGACTTCGACGACGGGTAGGTAGTTCGCGTAGACCTCGGCGGGAGAGAAATCGATGTGGACGACCCTCTTGTCCTTGCCCGGGTTCCACTGCTCGGGGGCATATTCAGCGCTGTCGTATCCCACCGTCAGCACGACATCCGCAGCGTCCACCGCTTCCATGACATAGTCACGGAAGCTCATTCCCATCGCGAACAGCGACTGTCGCCGGCGATCGGACACGGCGCCCTTGCCCATGAACGTGGCGACGACCGGGATGTCGAGCCTCTCGGCGAGCTCGGTCAGGTGCTGGCTCGCGTGCCCACGGATGGCGCCGTTGCCTGCGATGACGAGAGGACGGCGGGCTTCCCGCAGCAGCTGCATGGTCTCGTTCAGAGCCTGGTGATCGGGGGCCGGTCGACGCACCCCCCGCTTGCTGAGAGGCCTGAGCCCATCGTCCACCTCCATGCCAGCGACGTCCTCCGGCAGCTCGAGGTGGGTGGCGCCTGGCTTTTCGAGCTCAGCGACCTTGAACGCCTTACGCACAACCTCTGGGACGATCTGGGGCGCGCTGATGCTCGTGTTCCACTTTGTGACCGGTCTCAGCATCGCGACGACATCGAGGAGTTGGTGGCTTTCGTTGTGCAGCCGCTCGAGGTCACCTTGGCCCGTGATCGCCACGAGCGGTGCCTTGTCGAGATTGGCATCCGCCACACCGGTCATGAGGTTCGTCGCCCCCGGCCCGAGCGTCGACAGACACACTCCGACGGTGCCGGTCAGTCTCCCCCAGACGTTGGCGATGAAGGCCGCCCCCTGCTCGTGCCGGGTCGGGACGAACTCGATCGAGGACGCGTCGAGCGCGAAGAGGAGGGCCTCCGTTTCCTCTCCGGGGACTCCGAAGACGTAGCGGGTCCCCTCGTTCTCCAGGCACCACACGAGCAGTTCGCAGGCCCTCATTTCGTTCCCGCTCCCGTCGGTTCAAGGGGACCCTGCCGGTCGATACGGGTTCACACAAGCGTCCCGGAACTAGCAGTGCGCGGTAGACGCACAGAAGGAATGGATGCCTCGGTCGAGCGGCTCGGCTCGTGAGACCTGTCCCGAACGGGTGGAACACCCGTAGGTCCGAGCCCGTTGCACTTGTAGAACGCCTGGGATCGGTTACGCCTGCAGTCGACTGGTACGACTGGGCGTGCGGTGCGACAGGATGGAACCGGGGACCCGGCGCGAGAGTGAAGACGACGGAAGGCTGCAGGTTGGCATCGACGCAGATGCTCGTTCGCCAGACCTTGGTGCACGACGGCGGGCTGGAGCGCGCAGCCTGCAGCGGGGCCGATGTGGAGTTGTTCTTTTCCATCGAGGAGGAGGATCAGCAGCGGGCGCTCGTGTACTGCTCCCGCTGCGAGGTGCGTCAGCAGTGCCTCGAGGCCGCCATCGCGAATCGGGAGATGTACGGCATCTGGGGTGGCACGCTCGAGTCCGACCGACGGGCCCTCATTCGCGACATTCGGCGCCGCGAGCGTGAAGCGAGCGAACGCCGGAAACATTCGCACGCCGCCGCGTAGCGGGTCCCAGGCCCGGGGAGCGGGCCCGGCTTCGCTCTCATGACGGGCCTTCCTGTCCCTGTACGAGCTCCTGACTTCGCGCCACCCAGCGGTCACGCAGCTTGGCGGCCGCACCTGAGGCGAGGACGTCGCGAGCCATCGAGAGCCCGTCCCCGATCCTCGGGGCAGCGCCGGCTACGTAGAGGGCGGCCGCGGCGTTCAACGCCACCACGTCAGCGGCAGGCCCCGGCCGGCCCTCGAGCACGGTTTCGGTGATGCGGACGTTGTCCTCCACCTCGCCCCCGACGAGATCCTCGGGTCTCGACCGCGGAAGTCCCAGGGAGGCCGGGTCGAACAGTGATTCAGTGACGCGTCCGTCGCGGATCTCCCAAAGGCGGCTGGGTCCCGTGGTGGTCAACTCATCGAGCCCGTCCTCCCCCCGGAAAACGAGCGCGTGACGACGCCCGAGGCGGACGAGAGCCTCCGCGACGAGGGGCGCGAGACGAGCGTCAGCGACGCCGACCACCTGGCGTTCGATACCGGCTGGGTTGGTCAGGGGGCCGAGGACGTTGAACACGGTCGGTACGCCGAGCTCGGCACGCACGGCAGCCACGTGGCGCATCGCGGGGTGGAACCTGCGCGCGAACAAGAAGCCGATGCCGACCTCGCTGACACACTCGCCTACAGCTGATGGTGCCAGGTCGATGGCCACTCCCCAGGCCTCGAGCAGGTCGGCCGAGCCGCAGCGCCCTGACGCTGCTCGATTGCCGTGTTTGGCTACCTGCACCCCAGCTGCTGCGACCACGAGCGCAGCCATGGTCGAGATATTGAAGGTGCCCGCCCGGTCAC